>JAIRLZ010000073.1 GCA_031259035.1 Treponema sp.
TCCATGAAATACCTTTAGAATCTTCTATTTCAGTATCATCATCTATTTCTTTTGAAAAAATCCATTGATTGGTTATATCGTCAAGAACATTGAAACCAATATCTGATAACCGGAGCGAAGAAATTATGGATAAACATAATTTCCTCCGCGCCAAAGCCCCAACGATGTTTCGCATTTTACCGCCCAACCAATCGCCTCTTGTCAGCAAAAAACGGAATACTAGTTCTTCTTTGAATTTGTCTCCGGCTGGCGCGATAAATTTTTCGATAAACTCCTTGATTGCCGTTGTACAGCCGTCCTCGCCCAAGTGTCCCGCGGCTTTATCGGAGAGACCCGCGGCGGCAATCAAGCCAGTCCTAATGTCAGGCGTGTCAAGTAATTTTTCCGGCGATTCAATCGTACTAATTCTGTACTGTAAAATACGCGCTTCTTCAACATACGGCGTTGCGCGTCTGTTCTTTTCCAACGCAATGGCGATAAATCCCGCCCGCGTTTCATTGTAAGAAGTTACTAAATCTTCCGGTTTTGTAATATGAAGTAAATCCATTATTTCTTTCTCCAAATGTATACACATTTTCGCAACGGCTCTTTGCCGTGTATTCCCATTTGCTGGCTGCTGTCGCCTTTTCCGATAGGCAATACGGAAATTTCCTCTATTTGAAACCCAATTTTCGCGGCAATATCAGATAAAATAAGATCAACCGAGATGCTTGCTCCCGCGTATCTCACATTATCATTTACCATTACGACTTCGCCGCCAGATGCAAGAACACGGTGGAGTTCATACAAGACGCGCGCCATTTCGTAAAAATATCCTTTTACCATGCGGGGAATACCGTTGTTGTTTAAAGTTTTGTTGTCTTTTTTCGCATAAAGGTATTCAAGTATTTTTTGTAATAATTCATGATTATCGCAAATCGATAACGGAGAAATCCATGCGGGATTTAAGCTTAATAAATCTTTTTCCCGATTCTCCACCGTGCAACTGAGCATTTCTTGCCGCAATTCCAAAAGTTTTTTTTCATCAACCCCGATCATTGCCAGCTCAAGCGCATAGGTTCTTGTGTAATCATAACGGTTGCAATATGGCGGAGAAGTTATTACAAGATCGATACTGTTTTCTTCAAGGCGCGGCAATTCCCGCAGACAGGATCCGCCAATGACTGACAGACGCCCCTTTTTAACAGACAGCGGTACAAAATCAAGCAAATCGTTCTCACTCTCTCCTTTGACATCTTGAATAATTTCTTCCAGTTTTTCAGTCATTGCGTCATTGAAATTCCGTATTTCGCCTTTGTTAAAAGGCAGCGCTCCCCAGCAGCGCCCTGAACGTTGGTCCCAGCGCAAGTATTGACCGTCTTTACGGGTAAAACTGATGCTTTCAAGAATACAAAACAAGGCGAGCAATAAAACCGTTTTCAGGTCTTCATTTTCCCTTTGCATACAGGAAAGGATTTTTTTTATGAGGATAGTATTTTCTTCCGAATAAGCGCCGTCAGTTATTCTAAGAACGGTAAAATTAATTTCTCCCTTGCGCTTTATCCACGGTTTTTCATTTTTCCATTGCATGAGCGTTTCAAGATTGTCATTGGAAAAATAATTTAATAAGTTACGCGCTTTAATAATATGCTGGCCTATCGGCAATAATTCAACCCCCAGCGCGTCAATTCCTAAATCGCCCGCGCAAAAAAGAGTCGCGCCGCTCCCGGCGAAAGGGTCTAACAATTTTTTAGTGGTGTCAATACCGTGTTTGCGTATATAATGCTCAACCAAACGAGCGGAAAAACCCTCTTTGTATTTATACCAGCGATAAAAAGGGACCGTTTTATTCGCTTGAAAACTTACTATTTTTCTGGTCAATGCATGGTCAACACGCATATACGGCTGATACACTTTTTCGAGCGCATAATCTAATCGCGCTATTTTATTAATGAACATATTGTCTCCGGTTACAGGTTTCACCGCGTCTAAAACCGCTTTACTCATGTTCTGCATCTCGTCCTTTTTTCGCGTGCTGGCTCTCAAAGAGCCGGTTTTAATTCTTAAAGTCTCAAGTTATTCTCTTAAAAAGCCGTTTTCCGGTCTTTGAGAGGGAAATTCCCTGCTGTTAGACCTAACGCCGGGTCTTTGAGAGTGGAATTTCCTTCTCAAAGAGTCAAAATCGGGTCTCCGAGAGACAATTTTCTCTCTAAAAAGCCCGCATCCTCTCTCTAAGAACCAAAATCGGCGCTTTGTGATACGAATCTGCTCCTTTATGTATGATATAAGAAAACGGGATTTCGGACAAGCGGGCTAAAAACCTTATACTATTGAGCCTGTTCCAAAACGCAAACTGCGTTTGCGAACACGAGTTCGGGTTAGTTTTGGAACAGGCTCTGATGGAAAAGAAACGCCGCGCCTTGAAAAACAAGATGAGAAGTGAAAGCGTGAGGAACTGTTCATAAACAACATGCTTTGCATGTTGTTTATGAACAGTTCCTGACGGGAAAAGCGGGTGTCTATGTGTAACAGAACCTTCGGGCGCAAGCGCCGGTCTATACATGGTCCAGGATGCCATAACCGGAGCGGAGTCGCGGGCGCGCCGGAAGAAGCGCGAAAGGCGATCCCGGCGCCAGACACGGATAAACGAGAACAGAGCGATAGGGTTATACAAAGAGCGGTTTATCCGGCTGCTGTTGGAGGAAGACCGGGTTCGGCGAAACGAGCTGTTTGTCCAGCTCAAGGAGGATATGATGAAAAACATAGCGCCGATTCGCGCTTCGCCCGGCAGCCCCCGCAGGTGGAAGTATTTCAACAAATGCAAATGCAACCTCAAACCCAGTTTTTAAGGCTTACGTGTATGATGTTGTGACTGACACCCCTGCGTGTCAGTCACCCCTGCGTGGCGTTCAACGGAACCTCGGATTCGAACGCGGAGTTCGAGGAGAACTTCTCGGCCGCGGGCACGCTGTCCCAAGCGCGAAAATCCGGAGCGTTTTCAATCCACTGGCCGTTGAGCGCCATGCCGCGATGTCCTTCATTGGCGGCGGTTTCCCATGCGGCTTCGTCGAGAACGGGAATACCGTAGACGTGGCCGGTGTTGCTTGCGAACCGGACGAACGAGGTGTCGGAACCGGTTATCTTGTAGCCGGAGGCAGTCTTGAATGCCTTTACGACGATGGGGTCGGCGACCTCGTTCGTGTTGGCGTGGTAGTTGTTCCGGGCCTCGTACAGAACGGCCAAGGGAGCTGTGTTGCCGGCAGTATCGCCAGATACTCCGAAGTTGGCATACTGCGAGCTTGGCACCTTGGATTTCACCACCGCGAAGTTCTCAAACCCAGAAATATTCGGCGCTTCGTGGATTACAAGGTATGCTCCATAATCTCTATTACCTATATTATGTGGAGCTTTTCCTTCAATACTTATGACTCCCTTAAAGCAAGAAGCAATAACAATACCAGGAAAAGTATTATCGTCAAGACTGCTTTTTTCATTCCAGTCCCCTTTAATGAAATATTAGTGAATGTTATGTTATCATAAGCATAATTATGTATTCCAGTCAAATCCCGGCCATTGCCGACGATGTTGGCGTTTTTGAATTCCTTGACGCCGACCGTGTCCTTGAGGTAATTGGTTTCATGGACGGAGAGCGTGCCCTCGTACGCAGGGTGCGCGCGGCCGTCGGCGTCGCGGCGGGCGGACGAGTTCGCGGCCGCGCCGTCGTTCCAATACCTAGAACCGTCGAAGTGAACATGCGTGCTGGAATGATAACCGATGCCTGCAATCTTAGAGTCGGCCACACCATTCGCGTCAATATGCTTACGAAGGAAGGACAGCAGGCCGTTCGAATTTGCGTTCATATCGCCGTCGACGGCATGATAGCCGTCTCCAAACTGTATATTATGGACGAGGCCCTCGCCATATCCGAAGCCATCGAGACCGGCGGTACGCAAGGCGTTGAAGTAGTCGGTGAAGCTATGGACAAGCGCGGTGTCAACATCACTGCCAATTTTCGATTGAGTGCCGTTAGTTATCACAAAGCCGTCGGGCCGCAGGGAGCCGCCAGCGATCTTTTTTAGCCCGAATTCAACGACAGGCGCGTCAATTTCCCCTCAATTATGATCCAATATTTTGGCGCCGGCTTCAAAGTACTGTACTCCTTCGACCTTCATCTGACGACCGTATTCAACCGCGTACTTTCCGCCGGACTTGACAATGTTCACGCCGGGCATGATGGCAGTGGAGGCCGCGGTGTAATTTTTGTACAGGTTATCCTCGGGATTTTTGAGCTGGCTACGGTCGAGCTTGAGCCACTTCTGCGCATCGAACACCGGCGTACGGGCGGTCGTTATGTCCACCGCCGAGGCCTTGGCATCCTTGAACGCCTTGCGAATATAATGCGCCGAGTCGAGCGCCACGAAGTCGGCCGCGGCGCCGCCGATGGTTACCGCGCCGGATTTGCCAGCAATCTTGGCGGCAAGTCCGGCGGGCAGGGACAGCGCGCCCGCGGCGGAATTGTTGTATGCGGCGAAGTTCACCGCGACATTGTTTCCGTCAATCGAAACGCTTGCCGTATTATCGCCGTATTGGAAGCTTGCCGGATAATCGGGTTCGACCGGATCCGCGGTATATTCGTCCTTTGCGGTCCAGCCGTTCTGGAGCGCGAGCGTCGCGTCGGGGAGCGCGGATTTGAGCTTGCCCTCGACCGCATTTTTATCCGCCGTGGTTATTTCCAGAGCCCCGGCGCGGGTCAGGGTGAGCGACAGCGCGCCGATCGTTTCGCGGTCGTAGTCGGAGGCCGCGAAGGACATGGCGCCGGTATTGTTCCTGTACGAATCGAGCCAGGCGAGTTCGGCGGCATGTCCGGAAATGGAAATATTCCGCGTCTGGCCGTCGACGGTGAAGGTAAGGGTCGCCGCGTATTCCGACGGCGCGGGATAGTTTATGGTAAGCGATATGCCGGAAAGCGCGCCCTTAAGCTTGGCATCTATCGCCGCGATGTCGCGTTCGGAAATCTGCGCGCCGGTTATGGCGAGAGAGACCGAGGAGGCCTGTTGCAACCTGGCCTTATCCACGGCGGAAATCGAAACGGCGGCGCCGGCGCCATTTTTTGGTACGACGATTTCCAGTTCAGGGAGCCGGAGGCGGCCTTTCCCTCCTCAATGAGAATGAACGCCATTTTTGGCGAAGCGCCGTTTTTCATGCTGATGCCTTCCTTTGAAACAAAACGTGATTTTAACGCTTTTTTGTCCTGTTTCGTAAGAAATTATAGTATAGGAACATGGTCTTGACAAGAGGGTGTCTGACACTTGCGCAGGTGTGTCTGACACCTGCGAGGGTGTCTGACCCCTTGCGAGGGTGTCTGACACTTGCGAGGGTGTCTGACCCTTGCCGGTATCGTCAACAAGAGCCTGTTCCAAAACTAACCCGAACCGCAGGTTCGCAACCGCAGGTTCGCAACCGCAGGTTCGCAACCGCAGGTTCGCGTTTTGGAACAAGCTCAGACACTAGTTATAACGCTCCATTCGCGGTATACTAACGGTAAAAAGGCGCGTTTCCATGAGGAAGTATGAAGAAATGAAGAAAGTCAAACAGACCGGCGATCAGTCTAACCGCAACCGGTATGATGTCGATGAGTACCTGGACGAAAAAATATCATTGGCGAATTTCAGAGGGTGCGTCAAATATTTAGTCAGGGTCAAGTGGCGCATGATTCTCGCCCTGGCGCTGAGCGTCTCAAGCAGTCTCATCGCTCTTACGGGCCCGCTTTTCATACAACATGCCCTTGACGTTTCGATACCCAATAAAAACGTTCGGGAGCTTTTCATTATGGCTCTCTTTGTAGCGGGTACGATAGTGGTCAGCATCGTTTTTGGGACTATCAGAAATCTGCTCGTCGCGAAGGCGGGGCAGACCATCATCCACGACATACGCTACGATCTCTACGCGCATTTACAGAAACTGCCCTTTTCCTATTATGACAGCCGTCCGCACGGGAAAATTTTCGTCCGCGTTGTGCCGTATGTGAACAGCGTTTCCGACGCGCTTTCAAACGGCATCTTGAACTTTGTCGTGGAATTGCTCAATATCGTTTTCATCATTTTTTTTATGTTCAAGGTGAGTCCCCAGCTTGCAAGCGTAACCATTACGGGGCTTCCCATACTCGCCTTCTTCATGTCGCTCATCAAGACAAGGCAGCGCAGGGCGTGGCAGCGCGTGTCCAACAAAAACTCCAATATCAACGCATATGTACAGGAATCCATTGACGGCGTAAAGGTGACGCAGGCTTTCGGACGGCAGGAGCGCAACAGCGGCATTCTCGCGCGGCTTGCGAAAGAACGCAATATCGAGTGGATGAGGGCGATCTACATCAGCAACTCGGTGTGGTTCGTTTCGGAAACGATTAGTCAACTGGTGTTTTCGCTTGTGTACATGTGCGGCGCATACTGGATGCACCCGGTGGCGAGTTTCGGGATGCTCCTCGTCATGGGCAACTACGCATGGCGTTTCTGGCAGCCCATCATCAATCTTGCGGGCATTTACAACACATTTGTTACGGGCATGAGCTACCTTGACCGCATCTTTGACGCGCTTGCCGAACCGGTGGCGATCGAAGACGCGCCCGACGCAAAGGAATTGCCCCGAATTCGGGGGCATGTCGCCTTTGAAAACGTGAGCTTCAGTTACGACAAGGAACATCAGGTGTTGAAAAACGTGTCCTTTACCGCGGAACCAGGCGAAAGCATCGCCCTTGTGGGTCCGACGGGCGCGGGCAAGACGACTATTGTGAATCTGCTCTCACGGTTTTACAACATTGAGCGGGGCAGGATACTCATCGACGGGTTTGACATTATGAAGCTGACCATACCGTCCCTACGCGGGCAGATGGGCATCATGCTTCAGGACAGCTTTATTTTCACCGGAACTATCGCCGACAATATCCGTTACGGCAAACTCGACGCCACCGATGCGGAGGCGCGGGCCGCAGCGGAGCTTATCGGCGCGAATCTCTTCATTGAAAAATTGCCCCAAGGCTACGAAACGGTTGTTACGGAACGGGGCGGCGGCATAAGCCACGGCGAAAAACAGCTTCTTGCCTTCGCCCGCGCCTTGATTTCCGACCCGCGGATCCTCATCCTCGATGAAGCTACGAGCAGCATTGACACCGGTACGGAACAGCTTGTGCAGGAAGGCATCAAAACGTTGATGAAGGGGCGCACTTCGTTCATAATAGCGCACCGGCTTTCAACTATCCGGGACTGTTCGCGCATCATGTTCGTCAACAATGGGGAAATTATCGAAAGCGGACAGCATGAGGAACTCATGGCAAAAAAGGGCGCATACTACCAGCTCTGCGCGGCGCAGTATGGGGACATGGGGCAGGCGGTTCTACGCGGGCGGTTCTGAACCGCCGCGTCGCCAGTCTCTTACGCTGGCGTCCGCTTGCCCGCCTCTATTTCGGCGTCGCTTTTCCTGATGTATTCGGGGGCGGAGAGGGGATTTTTTTCAATACATTGGGGCGCAAGGGCGAGCAGCGCCTTTGCATAACCGTGGCGGCAATTTTTTAGACAACATGCATCAAGATGCATCCTTTCCGTCGGCAGATAACGCGCCAACTCCTCATAGAGCGGCGCCGCGTCAACGCCGGTCAGGAGTACCGGGCTTTCAAACGCGGCGCGGGAAGCCGCGTCGTCAATACAGCGCGCAATACGCTCAACGCCCGCGTCCATATCTTCCGAAAGCCGGACGCCCTTTTCAAAAAGCGCCGTAAAGTAGGCGTGTTTCTTTGCGTCAATGGCCGGGACTACGGAGCCATTCCACTCTCTGCGGGAGTACGCCATGCAGTCCAGCGTCCCCACCGCCGCCATCGCAATGCCGAAAGGCAGGCAAAGCCCTTTTACAATCGAATATCCTATCCGCAAGCCCGTGAAAGACCCCGGCCCCTTCATACAAGCCGCCATATCCAGGTCTTTGCTTTGCATACCCGACTTGGAAAGGAGCATGTCAACGGCGTCCATGATGATTTCAGAATGTCTGTTGCCGGCGTCCGCTTCAAAATACCATGCGTGTTCCCCGTCGGAAAGCGCTATTGACAAAACCGGCGTCGCCGTATCAAGGGCAAGTATCTTCATAGTTTGGCGGTATCCGCAAGGCGATATCCGCTGATTTTCCGCCCGCCGTTTTCCAACGGCTCAATGTCAATAAAAACCGCGTCTTTCGGAATGGACGCGGGGATTCGCTCGCTCCACTCAATAACGGCGACGCCGCCGCCATAGAGGAATTCCTCCGCGCCTAACGCGGCGAAATCGTCATCATCATTGAGGCGGTAGGCGTCTATGTGGTAAAGAACCGCCTTGCGCCCATCCGCCCATGTTCCCTCGTATTCACTTATAATGGTGTAGGTGGGGCTTGTCACCGTCTCGGCGACCCCGAGTCCTGCGGCGACGCCTTTTGTGAAACAGGTCTTCCCCGCGCCTAAACCGCCGCGCAAAGCCACAACGCTTCCTGAGCGCAACAACAGAGACAGAGAGCGCCCGCAATCCTGGGTTTCTTCTTCTGAAGATGAGACAATGTCAAAGGGGAGGGAGATTTCCATTGGCGTCCAGTTTGTCGATATGCTTCTTTAATTCCCTGATAATGGGTATCAGCGGATAATCAACCGGCTCCGCGATGGTAATCAAAATTTCTTTTTGACCGGTTGGTTTTATTTCGATGGAAAAATCAATTTTCCGTTCAATAGACTTATTGATCAACTCCATGCTAGCAATACCTGAATAATACATCCGGTAATAAATCGGGACATCTTTTCTAACAATATTTTTTATTTCAAGTATTTGCATATGTTACTCCTTGCCGATCATAAGAGAATGCCATTCGCTCGCCCGCGATTATGGCGGGCTATACGGCGGACGCCAGACTTCCGGCATACATACATTCCTCTTGAGCGCGGCGGCGTCTTCTCTGAAAATGGCCGTTCCACATACAAACGAGTGTGGGCGGCCATGTTACAGTCTATTCGGATGTTAAAATCAAAAACCACCGCGTTTAAGACATTGCCGGATTTCTAGAGCCATCTTGAAATTATATGCGCTCTATACCGCATCTCTTCTCTCTTGATCTTTATCGTCTGTCAAAGATATGACATGTAATAATAGCATTATCATCGGAATATAACAAGGTTCCCTTTAGCATATTGGAATGCGTCCGCTGCGCCGCGCGTTCCGCAACGCTTGATTCGCGGTGGGGTCGCATACTCCGCCCCTTGGGGCGGTTGGCATGATAGCGCCGCCAACAAAAATGGCGGTAGGCGGGTTTGCTCCGCAAACGGGTTTGCGGAGCAAACCGTCACCGTTAGGAACTGTTCAGAAATAACATGACCGTTTGGTCATGTTATTTCCTAATTGCGCAAGCAATTAAAACAACATGCTGTGCATGTTGTTTATGAACAGTTCCTTACATAATTTCCTTACAGTCGAACCAAAGGTTCGCAAGCGAAGGTTCGCCGAACCTCGCAAGCAATGCGACGCTTGCAAGATGCCCCGTCCTGAAGGCTAAACTTGACCCATAAAAATTTTAGACAGTAGCGCTCGCTTCCACCGGCGGTGAGGATTCGCCATGAAAGGTTATTCCCCTTTTTTCTGTTTTTTCCGCC
>JAIRLZ010000133.1 GCA_031259035.1 Treponema sp.
GCGCTTGTAGGTTTTTATGGTTTTTTCGTTGAAAAAAGCCATAAAAACCCCGATAAAGGGGCTGCTTTGGCAGTTTGCAAGGTAAAAATCGCCTTTTCAGGCGATTTTTGGAGGTTTTATGCGCGAAGCGCAACAAACTGCTAGTGGCGCCAGCGTCTTTTTTGATGCCGCCGCCGCTTCGCGGCTTCACCACCTCTTGGGCTTCCACGCATCAGGCGTCGCCGCTATGTTCATCGTGTCCCCAGACTGCTCCAACACGTAAAACCCCCTCTTCAGCGCGTAGCTTTTCACCTCTTCGCTCACTATCCCGCCCGCTATCGCCCCGATGTAGCCCCGCTTGTCGCCGTGAGCGTCCGCGTATCTCCTCAATGTCTCCATCCGCCTCTCATGGCTTTTGGCGTCCTCTATCGACGGGTCGGCCTTAATCTCCACCGCAAGCGCGCAGCCGTCGTTCTCAAGCAGCGCGTCCACTTCCGCCAGCGTCACGCCGGTCTTTGGGGCTTTGTACTCGACCCGCGTGTTGATCTTGGTGAAGGCGAAGCCAAGCGCGTTGAATTTCTCCAGCAAATTGGGCGACACCAAACGCTCGATCAACTCGCCGAACCGGTTCCCAAGCTTTCCAATCGCCTGATTGAGATCTCTGTTCATTTTTGTTATCGTCCGATCCGTCTCTTTGTGCTGTTCCGCAAGCTCTTTAATCGTCCGGTCGGTCTCCGCTTTCGATTCTTTCAAGAACCGATCCGTCTCTTCGTGCCGCTCGGCAAGCTCTCTATGCCGCTCGGCAAGCTCTCCATGCCGCTCGGCAATTCTTTCTATAGTGGCCCAGACCCGCTCAAAGGTCAGACCCATCTGCGGTTTTTCCAGTTCCATAATCGCCTCTTGTCGCTATACTAACACTTCCGCATGGAAATGAGAAGCGGTGTCAGACACCGCTTGCCTCCTTTCCTAAAACACTCTATACTTTCTTCCATGTCCGACTATTTTGAAATCGATGATATTACGAAAAGCTATGACAGCGTGATTTTCACCCGCCTGCTCTCCTATCTCAAACCATATCGTTTATTGACGGCGCTTGTTATCGTCGCGCTTCTCGCGTCAACCGTAGGGGAACTGTTCATTCCGGTCTTGCAGCAGCGGGTTATAGACAACGCCATTCTCGCCCGTTTCATCGCGTTCTCTTGTGAAAAAAGCGAAGGCGATCTGTCTCAAGAAGCGCAAAGCGCCCTGGCAGACTTCAAAACCGCTAAAAACGCCATACAGATCGATTCCATGCTCTTTGTTTTACAGAATCAGCGTACAAAAATGCGGTCGAGCGTTGAAAAAGAATTGAAAGAATCCGGCGTTTTACAACCAGAGCCGTGGTATGCGTTTCATTACACCGCATCTTCTTCGTATTCAGTCGCCGATGTCATTCAGGACAAAAAAGCCCTCTTTATAACAGAAAACAACAAAGCGGCGATACGTGAAAAAGATTTCGCGTCCCTTTCAATACGTGAAAAAGCCGCGGTGAGGGCGGGGGACATTTCTTTTATTATCCGCGCAGCCTTCCTCGCGCTTGCGTTGCTTCTTCTTGTTTTTGCGTTCACCTTTATTCAAATATGGGCTGCAACCCTCATAGGGCAGCGGATAATGAAGGACATACGCATGGCGCTCTTCAAAAAGACTGCGGCCCAGTCAAGCGCGTTCCTCTCCCGCCATCCGGTGGGACGCATCGTCACCCGCTTGACGGGCGATGTTGAAACGATCAACCAGTTTTTTACCGAGGCGCTTTCCGCCTTTCTCAAAGATTTTTCGATTATGATCGGATCGCTCGTCACGCTGTTCCTGCTGTCCGCGAAGCTCGCTTTGTTTGTAATCGCGCTGATACCGCCGGTGATTGCGATAACCGCGTGGGCGCGGGTGAAGGCGCGGGACGCTTTCCGAAGGCAGCGCGCGGCGTCTTCTCTGGTAACCGCCTACTTGTCCGAGCGGCTTTCCGGCGTACAGGTGGTTCAGCTTTTCGCGACGGAAAAGAAGAGCGACAAGGAATTCGCCGGGCGCAACAACGAGCTTCTGCGGGCGAACCTGGGGGAAATGTACGTATACGCGACGTTCCGTCCCGTTGTCGAGTGGTTTTCCGTGGTCACCGCCGCGGTTGTTATTGTTATGGGCGGAGTTTTTGTCCTTAACCTGTCGCTTTCATTGGGCGTCCTCATCGCCTTCATCAGCCTTGTGGGTATGTTTTACAATCCCATCACCGATATTGCGGAAAAGTTCACGCTGTTCCAGTCCGCAATGGCAGGCGGCGAACGGGTTTTCAAGTTGCTTGACACCGATGAAGCCATTCCCAATGCCGGAACCCATCATATACCAAGAGTGAAAGAGGGCGTTTCCGCCGGCAATGCCGCCGCCAGCGTTGCGTTTGAAAACGTGCGTTTTTCTTATAAACAGGGTGAGGAAGTCCTGAAGGGACTCACCTTCACAGCCAACCCTGGCGAGATGGTCGCTATTGTGGGCTGCACGGGCGCGGGCAAAACCACCATCACAAACCTTTTGACCCGATTATGGGATATTGACGACGGCGTTATTCTTCTTGACGGCGTTCCGGTCAAGGACATTCCGCTTGACGAGCTTCGTTCCCGCGTGCTGCCTGTCTTGCAGGATGTGTTCCTGTTTTCCGGCACGGTTGCGGACAACATCAAGCTGGGGCTTGCCATGAGCGATGATGAGGTGCGGGAAGCGGCGCGCGCAGTTTGCGCCGACGCATTCATCCAAGCCTTGCCGGATGGGTACAATACGGCGCTTTCCGAAGGCGCCGCCAATATTTCTTCCGGGCAAAAGCAGCTTATCAGTTTTGCGCGGGTCATCGCCCATAATCCGTCCGTTGTGGTGCTGGACGAAGCCACGAGTTCCATTGATACGGAAACCGAACGCGACATCCAGGCCGGCATGGCGCGGACGCTTGCGGGCAGAACCTCCCTTGTCATCGCGCACCGGCTTTCCACCATACGCCACGCTGATCGCATCCTCACGCTTTCAAACGGCTGTATCGCGGAACAAGGTACGCATGACGAGCTTATCAAAAAAGACGGGGTATACGCCCAGCTCTACAAGTTGCAATACACGGTGTAATATGCCGCGCATCCAGGCCGGTAGGCGCGGACGCTTGCGGGCAGAACCTCCCTTGCGGCTCTTGAAAGCTATTGCAAGGCCCGGCGGTTTCCAGCAGGCTTCGCGGGTGTTTTCCCGCCCTAGTCAATTACAACCAGTTCGTGGAACTGGCCAGTCGCGCCCCGCTTCCCCCGCTCATCTATACACAAACCTCACGTCCGCAAGACGCGGCGCCCTCGACTCTGCGGCGGGGGCGTTGGCGGCGCCGGGCGCCGGCTTGCCCCGGACGTAGTTAGCTGCTGCCGCTTTGTAGAGCCGTGAAC
>JAIRLZ010000182.1 GCA_031259035.1 Treponema sp.
GCATTCGGCGAACTTTTTCATAAACGCCGCATCGCAGGGGCGGTAACTGGGCTGTCGACGGCATAATAAAACTTCCGGTGTTTTTTGTGCGTTTTCTCCGATTTGGGGCGCGAAGCGCAACAAACTCCTAGCTCAATCGGGCTACGCCATCTCCTTCCCACGCCGTTGCTCCGGCTGTTCGCAAACGAAGGTTCGCAAACAGCCGGACGGACTGCATTAGGGGGGTGGGTTTGAGGTATCAATGCCGCGATAGACATGGACGCCTTCACTTGTTCGCAAACATGATAAATTCGACCCCATTTCTTACCTCCTGGAATACATTACGCGGGCGTGATCTTCGGGATGCGTGAGGGCATACGCAACTATTTCGTGAATTCCAAGGCGCAACCCCTACAGCCTGTTCAGCAAGCGGCGATAACGGAGCGCAGCTTGAGTATGCATGACGGTTCCACCGAAAGCTCGTCAACGCCCATCTCGACAAACGTTTTGGTCAGCGCAAGATCCGCCCCCAGGCTGCCGCAGATGCCGCACCAGATTCCAGCTCTGTGGGCGTTGTCACATGTCATGGCAATAAGGCGCAGGATCGCTTCATGATGGGTGTCGCAGAAAGAAGAAATGGAGTTGTTCTGCCGGTCTATGGCGAGGGTGTATTGGGTCAAGTCGTTGGTGCCGATGCTGAAAAAATCCGCTTCCCGCGCCAGCATGTCGCTGACAACCGCCGACGCGGGGGTCTCAATCATGATGCCGATAGGAACATCAAGCTTAAAAGGGACGCCCTTTGCCGCGAGATCTTCCCTCACGGCTTTTGCCAGTTCTTTAGCCCGCAACAATTCATCAAGAGAACAGATCATGGGAAACATAATCGCGGCGTTGCCGTGAACCGAAGCCCGGTATATCGCCCGCAACTGGGTTTTGAAAATATCGGGGCGGGTGAGGCATATCCGTATCGCCCTCATGCCCATAGCGGGATTTTCCTCTTTGGGAAGATTGAAGTAATCCGCCTGTTTGTCCGCCCCTATATCCAGGGTGCGGATTATGACCTGGCGATTGCCCATTTTCTCAAGCGCCTTCCGGTAACTTTCGTATTGAGCGTTCTCATCAGGATAGGTGTCCCGGCCCAAGTAGAGAAATTCACTGCGGAATAAGCCGACCCCTTCGGCGTCCCCGGCAAGTGCGGCGTCGGCGTCGCTCACGGAGCCAATATTTGCATAGAGCTTCATCATCTTGCCGCTTTTGGTACGGGTGGGCTTGCCCCGCATTTTTTCAAGGGCTTCCCGTTCACGCCGCGTCCGCTCCGCTTTCGCCTCCAAGCCGGTGATGACCGCCGGTTCCGGGTCAACATACAAAACGCCGGTTTCGCCGTCCAGCATCGCCTCTTTGCCGGAAAAGTCGTTGGAGAGGAACGCGCCGAAGCCGATGGCAGCCGGGATTCCCATAGTACGAGCGAAAATCGCCGTGTGGGAATTGACCGCGCCCTGACGGGACACGAGAGCGAGCGTCTTGCTCCGGTCAAGCTGGGCGGTCTCGCTGGGAGTGAAATCATCTGCGGCAAGAATCACCGGATCATCATCACTCCCAAGGGCTTGCCCTCCGCCGGAAAGAATCTCCACAATCCGTTTGGAAACATCGTATACATCAATGGAGCGGGCTTTCATGTACTCATCGTCCATGTCGGCGAATTCCTTTGCCAGACGGGAACCGGCCGTATTGACGGCGTACTCGGCGCACACCTTTTCCGTTTTGATGATCTCGACAATGGGATCGCAATAATCGGCGTCTTCCAGCATCATGCGATGAATTTCAAAAAGCAGGGCATTTTCTTCGCCGATCTTATCCGCCATAGTTGCGGTCAGCGTATCAAGCTGATCAGCGGCGACCTGTCTCGCCATATTAAACCGTTTAATTTCCAGCTCCACATCGTCTATAGGACGTTTTTCAACGGGGAGGCTTTTTCGTTTGATGAAAGAAAGCCTCCCTTTGGCGATGCCGGAGCTTACACCTTTTCCCTGTAAGGTGATCATTATGCAGCCTCCGTTCTTGTTTGGAATGTGCGGGCGCGCCGCCCCGCCTTAAAGCGCTTTTCTTGCCGCCGCAAAGTTTGACGGGTATGAAACCGCGCGATGTAATAATTCCCCGGAAAAAAGACAATTCTCTCCAGAGGTTCTCTCAATAGAGACAGTTCCAAAACCAACCCGAACGCAAATTCACGGCGCACGTTCGCGTTTTGGAACAGGCTCCAATGTCAATTCTTTTGTTGAAATCCGCAAGCCCTTCAAGAAATCTTTTTCATATCCCGGCGGTAATGCCGCGTCAACCAACGGACTTCGCGTCGCCGGAATCTCAAGCCCCAAATGCCGCCGGAAATCCCCCGCGCCTTCGCCGACTTGTCCGCCGAACCGCCAAGGTTCGGCAAAACGCCGCCGGCGGGAGCCTCACGGTTTGGGACGCGCGCGGTTCCGGACCGTGAGGCTCCTCCTTTAAAGATGCGCGGAAAGATACGCTTGAGCCGCTTCTATCGCAGCCGTCTCATCGTCACCTTCCGCTCTGACGATAATGGCGTCATTCTGCTTCACCTTGAGTTTCATCAGGGCGAGCAAGCCTTTGCCATCGCAGGATGCGCCATTGTCTTTTCGGGAAATGGTGATGGCGCTTTTGAATTCGGCCAGCTTTCTGACAAAAAGACCAGCGGGCCTCGCGTGGATTCCCACAGGATCAGTAATAGTATATGAAAATTCTGTCATCGTAATGTTCCAATAAATGTTCTTTGTATGCGTCCCCGCAACGGGGGACGGGTGAAAACTATAGTTTCTCGCCGTTGCTGGCAATCACATCCTTGTACCAAGAGAACGACTTCTTGCGCGACCGCGCCAGCGTCCCCTTGCCCTCATCGTCCTTGTCAACGTAAATGAAGCCGTACCGCTTGGACATCTCGCCGGTGGACGCGCTGATGATGTCGATGCAGCCCCACGTGGTGTAGCCCCACAGTTCAACGCCGTCTTCCTCAACCGCCGCCTTCATCGCCTTGATGTGTTCCCGCAGGTAGTCGATGCGGTAGCCGTCGTTAATCGAGCCGTCCGCCTCAACCACATCCTTCGCGCCCAGCCCGTTCTCCACGATGAACAGCGGCTTCTGGTAGCGGTCGTAGAGATTGTTCAGCAGCGTCCGCAGCCCCAGCGGGTCAATCTGCCAGCCCCATTCCGAGGACTCAAGGTAGGGGTTCTTCACCCCGCCGAACAGATTCCCCGCAGTCTTGGTAAGTTCAGAATCGCTCGAAGCCGTCATGCTCATGTAATAGCTAAAGGAGATGAAATCGACCGTTCCCTCGCGCAGTATCTTCTCGTCCTCCGGCCCACGCTCAATCTCGATGCCGTTTTTTTTGAAGAACCGCTCCATGTAGGCGGGATAATACCCCCGCGCCTGCACATCGCTGTAGAAGCAGGTCTCCCGCTCCCGCGCCGTCTTGAGCCACACATCCTCCGGGCGGCACGAGTACGGGTAGATCATCATCGCGGCGATCATGTTGCCGATCTTCGCGCCGGGAACAAGCTCGCGCCCCGCCTTCACCGCAAGGGCGCTCGCCACCAACTGGTTATGAGCCGCCTGATACATAGCCTGTAGGTTATCCGCCGGATTGTCGATAATCGCGCCCGCGCCCAGGAAGGGCGCCCCAAACAGCGTCGTCGCGTTGATCTCGTTGAACGTGAGCCAGTATTTCACCTTGTCCCTGTAGCGGGCAAACACCGTCCGGGCGTACCTATCGAACAGCGGGATAAGCTCGCGGCTCGTCCAGCCGTTGTACTTTGTGGTGAGCGCAAGCGGCGACTCGTAGTGCGAAAGTGTTGCCAGCGGCTCGATGCCGTACTTCCGGCACTCGTCAAACAGGCTGTCGTAGAACGCCAGCCCCGCCTCATTCGGCTGCGCATCATCCCCGTTGGGGAAGATGCGGCTCCATGCGATTGAGGTGCGGAACACCTTAAAGCCCATCTCCGCGAAGAGCGCGATGTCTTCTTTATAATGATGATAGAAATCAATCGCCTCGTGGGAAGAGAAAAACCCTTCCGGCTTTTCGATAGTGCGCCGCAATGCCTGGCTGTCCGCCATTTCCACCATTTTACCCTTGCCCCCGTGCAGAACATCCGCGCACGAAAGCCCCTTGCCGTCCGCGAGGTACGCGCCCTCGCACTGGTTGGCGGCAACCGCGCCGCCCCATAAAAAATTCTCTGGAAAACCCATGGTTCCCTCCTGCTATAGAATAAATAGAGTTTGTCC
>JAIRLZ010000194.1 GCA_031259035.1 Treponema sp.
TTCGCCGCTTATAATGATAAACGCCGTTCCCGCCGCGAGCAACGTAAAAACCACGCTGGAATTCAGCGTTAAGAGAAGATTTTCCGGCGCGAGAAAGCCCGGATTGACAATGCCGACAAGGATAAAAAGAATAATGACAAACGAGAAAGAGGTAAGCTCCCGCGCCTTCAGCAGTTTCTTCACGCGGCGCTCCCGCGCGTTACGCCAAAAGACGCGCCCATTATATTATCCTGAGTTATCTCCTCTCCCTGGAACTCCGCCTTGATACGCCCCTGAAACATCGTAATCACCCGGTCGGAAAGCTCCACGATTTCTTCAATATCTGATGAAATCAGCAAAACCGCGACATTGCGAGCCTTTAACTCATTGATAATCTCGTAAATGTCACCACGCGCGCCCGCGTCTATACCCCGAGTCGGCTCGTCAAGGATAACTAGACGCGGATTGGTGGTCAGCGCCCTTGCGATAACAGCTTTTTGCTGGTTTCCCCCCGAAAGGCTCCCTATCTCCTGCGTGATACCGGCGCTTTTTATCCTGAAATCATTGACATATCTGCCGGCAATATCCCGTTCAAACGCGAAGTTGAGAAAGAACAGGGACAGCGACCGCAGATAGGATGACGTTATATTGCTGGATAGGCTCGTTATCCTGAAAATGCCATTCAGAAAACGATCTTCACACACATAATTGACGCCTTTTTTAATAATCTTCCGTGTTTTAAGACCGGTAATGTCCTCGCCGCCCAGCAAAGCCTTTCCGGACTTTACCGCATCCCGTCCAAAAATCGTCATGGCAAGCTCCGTACGCCCCGCGCCGACAACGCCGGCAAGTCCAAGCGCCTCGCCCTCGTAAATCGTAAAGTTGACATCGTCAAAGCCGTACCCGCTGTAATGCCGCAGTTCAAAAACCGGATGCGCGCCGGAAACGGCAGTACGGGTTTTCTTCGCTTCATGGTTTCGCTCGGTATAGTCGTCCGGTAAAAGCCCTTTGACCAGCATCTCCCGCGTAAATTCGCCAACCTTGCCGTGAAGCGTGATGAGACCGTCTTTCATAAGAGCTATATGGGTCGCAATCATAAACACTTCGTTTAATCGGTGGGTAATGTATACGACGCTTATCTTTTTCTGTTTCAGGCTTTCGATGGTCTTAAAAAGCGCGTTCACTTCATCAAAGGTAAGAGCGCTTGTAGGTTCGTCAAGGATGAGTACCCGCGCCTCACGTAAAAGTCCGCGCAGAATTTCAACCAACTGCTGTTCGGCGATGGAAAGCGTACGGGCGCCGCGGGCAAGCTCAAGTTTCCAGCCGAGTTGATTCATCAGGACGGCAAGGTTTTCACGCAGTACCGCGCGCTTTCCGCAGAATCCCATCAAAATGTTCCGCTCTACACTCATGTTGGGAAAAAGCATCGGCTCTTGCGGCACAAGATATACCCCTTTGTTGAGCGAAACGGCAGGTTTTGAAAATTCAAGTTCCTCGCCGTTTATATAGATATGCCCCGATTCCGGCTTGTAAACGCCCATAACCGATTTGACAAGAGTGCTTTTGCCGGCCCCGTTGCCGCCGATAAGGGCAAGGACTTCACCCGGATAAACATCAATGGTTACGCCGCGAAGAACCTCATTGCTTCCAAAAGATTTATGTATATCCCGAATCGAAAGCATGGGCGTCTCGCCCGCATCATTTTCGCTGAATTCGATGCCCATCCACATCTCCTTTATATTTGTTCAACATGATAACATTTGTTCCAATTTCTAAGCATAATCCACTGCCGCGCTTTTGTCAAATTTTTTCTATTTTAGGAAGCGTTTTTTCTCGCAGCCCCTTTCCCCGGGAAAGAGCTTCGCCCGCAATCCCGCTCACCGAATCAATGGAAATCGCTATAAGCACCACGATCCCGCTGACCGCCGTCTGCCAATACGTGTTGACATTGAAAAGCACAATCATGTTTTGAATAATGCTCAGAATACACGCTCCGAGCACCGCGCCCAGCGGGTTTCCTACGCCGCCTGTCAGCGCCACCCCGCCTATGACCGATGCCGCTATGGAATTCATCACCCAGACATCGCCAATCGCCGGCTGCGAATTGCCCAGCCTGGCAATCATCAAAAGGCCGGCGATTGCGCAGAAGAACCCCATCATCGCGTAAACGGCAATCCGCACGGAGTCGACATTGATGCCGAGAATTTTCGCCGCATCCCTGTTGTTTCCTATCGCGTAGATATAACGGCCAAACGGCGTTTTCTGTGTGATAAAAAGCACAATAAACAGAATAGCGCAGGCAATAATGAAGGGGACGGGAACGCCAAAAACCATGCCGCGCCCCAGGTAGTGAATCGCTTCGGGAATACCGACAATAGCCCGCCCCTTGGTTATAACCAGCGTAATGCCGGCATAAACACCCTGCGTGGCAATCGTTACAATCATCGCGTTGAGGCGCAGTTTGGTAATGAGCAGCCCGTTTGTTACGCCAAGCAGCGCCCCGCACATAAGGCTGATAGCCAACGCTATGTACGGCGGAACCTGCCCGTGCAGCATAAGTATGCCGCCTATAACGCCCGAAAGGGAGGACATCTTTCCCACGGAAAGATCGAGTTCCCCCAGCATCAAGAGGCACGACTGTCCGGCTGTTATAATCATAACAAAGGAAAGGTCGCGTATAACCGACTGGAGATTATAGGCGGTCAAAAAATTCGGAGAAACAAGGGCCGCTATTACGATCAGTATTGCCAGTATAGCGGCGATAGTCAGTATTTTTATTTTTGCAATTCTTTTTAACACGTCTGCCAGCGAGTTGTTCATCTTCAGGCGCTCCTTTTAATTCCCATAATTTCATTTAATATTTTTGTCTTGTCAAAAGGCGCTGCGGATTCGCCCGCTTTCTCCCCAAAATACACGGTAATAACACGGTTTGAACATTTGAGCACTTCGTTCATTTCGGAAGAAATAAGGATAATGCCGATCCGCTCCCGCTCGGCGAGTTTTTTCATAAGCCGGTATATCTCTACTTTTGAACCGATGTCTATGCCCTTGGTCGGTTCGTCAAAAACGATGATTTTGGGATGTATGTACATGGAACGGCCAATAATCACTTTTTGCTGATTGCCTCCGCTCAAGTTCGGTATAAGCTGATCGAGCGACGTTGTTTTTATGTTGTAGGCGCTGATGACATCACGCGCCGCCTGCGTTTCTTTTTTCTCTGAGATAAACAAGCCGTTGCGTAGATGTTCCAGCAGAGAAACGGTAATGTTCCGTTTCACGGAAAGCTTCGGCAGGATGCCCTGTTGCTTCCGTTCTTCGGGCAGATAGACAAAGCCGTTCCGCGCCGAACGGCAGGTGTTCCCGAATTTCCACGGCTTTCCTTCCATTGTCACCTCGCCCGACCATACGGGAAGGCAGCCGAATATCGCCTGCATGATCTCGGTGCGCCCGCTTCCTACAAGTCCAGAAAATCCC
>JAIRLZ010000202.1 GCA_031259035.1 Treponema sp.
ATCAAACGGATGGCCTGGTCTGATGAGTATCTTGAACAATTGCTGTTCCAATCGGGATTTACCGCTCAAACGGAATCCTCGGCGGCTGATCCTTAACAATTTTAATGCGCTCGCCCTGGGCGTTGTTTCCTTTGTCAACCAGTATAGCGGTGGCGGTGATATATTAAAGCTCCCGGCCAGGGATACAGACGGATTGCTGGTGTTTAAGCTGTATTATTACGCCTTTGGCACCCCGGAATCGGAAGGAGTTTTATGGACCATTAGGAATGGGCTGTATGGCGCGGCCGAAAATCCTGACGGCGTGGCCGAGCTTGATGGTCAAGGGGATCCCACCGGCAAGGGCGCCACGTTGGGGAGCTACATCCCGATCAGATTCGGCAAAGGGACTCCGGTGAATCTACAGAATACAACGGTCAGCATTCCTATTGGGAATTAGGCGCCTCATCGTTGGGGCGGTTCGCATGGCCGCTTGACGCGCCCGTGGCGTCGCGTCCCGTTAGCGGGCGCTACGGGCGGGCGTTGCGGGCGCATCGCCCCTCGTCAATTCCGCAACCCGTAACTGACGCCTTGGAACAGGCTCAACGAAAAAAAACCATGAAAACCTACACACGCGACAGGCGGCTGGGCGTCACGGCGCGGAAACAACGCCTACCAGCCTTCCGCAATCCGCAAATCATTCAACAGCAGCCTGTTGTTCGGAAGCCGCTTGAGCGCGTCCCGCAAGAAAGCCCGCGCTTCATTTGTCCTGCCGCTATTCCACAATGAGACGAAATTGTTATGCAGTTCGCTCGCGTAGTTGCCGCGGAACACGTCGAGATTTCGCTCAAGCGTAGGAATTCGCCCGTAGGTCGCGAGAACCGTTTCCGTAAATTGAATCGCCGCCGCAAGCCCTCGCTCCCGTGATATAAAAATAGCTTCTTGATTGAGGATGGCGTTCCGTATCTCAACGCTCTTTTTCTCCCCAATGAAGGACGCCACGTCTTGGTCGTTCAGAAGCGACAGCGCGTATTCGGCGTCCGCCTGGGTTTTCAGCGAATTGACAAGCGCCGCAAGCTCATTGGCGCGTATCTGCGCGTTTAACGCCGCAAACTGTTTCTGGCTGACAAGCTGTTTGTGAGCGACAAGATAATCCCGCGCTTCGGCGGTACGGTTTTGCCGCAGCCGAGTCGCCACAGCGTTGTGTACGGTTATGCCGGTCAACTCATCAAGCTCCGGATCTCCGGGATAACGGGATTGAAGTGTGGCGATATAGAGAAGCGCGTCGTCATATTTGCCGGCCCGTTCCAGGTCTTTGCCGAAATTGACAAGAGATATTTTCAGATTTTCCTCATGATCCGTGAAAAAAGGCGAGGACGTTTTTTCTGCGCGCATTGAAAGCAGCGCCGCCGAGTCCGCCATGAGGGGAATGGCCGCGGTATAACGGCCTTGCTTTTCCAGACGCGAAATGCGGTTTGCCAGAATGAGGGAAACCAGTTCCAACTGGCTGATGGGCGCGCGATCCCGGTAATTCTGTTGATCCGTATAGGCGTAGCCGGTGAGCCTGCCGAATTCGTCGCGGAATTCGGTTTTTGTTCCCGGGTCAAAGCCGTATCTGTTCGTTGTTTCCACATCAATAAGCGCCGCGCCGCTATGCGCGCCGCCGCCTGCGTTTACGGTCGCAAAGGCGTGATCGCGCGTAATCACCGCGCCAACGTCAAGATCAACGGCGACCGCGAGGATCGTATAGAACACCGCCGATGACACGCAGTTGAAGGCGCCGGTGTCAAGCAGGACGCTCACTGCGGTTTGGTTTTCCTCATACCGTGTAAGGTAGTTGCCGTGCATAAAGCCAAGCGCATATTCGCCGCGCTGTCTCGCGCCGGCGGGCAAATCCGGCGCGTTTTGCAATGTTCGCGCCGCGTCCGCGATGCGGGACATATAGGCGTCCTGATTCCGTACGCCGGAAGCCCATAACGCCATGCCGCTTAAATCCCGCCATGAATACGGCGGGCGCATTCTCGCGTAGTACAGGGACATGGGATCCGGCTCGAAATCTGGAAACGCCGCCGCCGGCGCAGACTGCGCCGCCAGTTGGACAGCCTCTCTCTGGAAGACGCACAACAAAACGCCAAATATAAATAACGCAATTTTACGCATGATGGCACTATATCATTTTTTTGTTTTTTATGCTATATTTTTTGTATGAAAGCTGTTGTCCAAATAGTCAAGGGTGCTTCTGTTTCCGTTGAGGGGACGGTCGTGGGGCGCTGTGAAAGGGGGCTGCTCGTGTATCTGGGAGTCGCCAAAGGAGACTCCCGCGAGGCCGCCTCCTTTCTGGCGGAAAAAATCGGCGGCCTGCGGATTTTCGAGGATGCCGAAGGCAAGATGAACCTTTCCGTCAAAGACATAGGCGGCGGCGTACTCGTCGTGTCCCAGTTCACCCTGTTTGCCGACGCCCGCAAAGGCAAACGCCCGTCCTATAGCGGCGCCGCTGATCCTCATATCGCCGAAGAACGCTACGAGTATTTTATAGAAGAAATCAGGAAGTTGGGACTGCCGTGCGAATCGGGCGTTTTTCAGGCGCGCATGGAAGTCGCGTACACCAACGACGGTCCTGTCACTATTATACTGGAGAAAGCGCTTTCCTAAGCGCCAATTTTTTTGTATAGTTAGTCTGTTGCGCTTGGAGGTTTTCATGGTTTTTTCGTTGAAAAAAGCCATGAAAACCGCGATATATGGGTTGCCGCGAACCTTCGGTTTGCGAACCGAAGGTTCGACGGAGTTTGAGCGGAAGAAAACGCGCCTTTTCTCCGATTTGGGGCGCGAAGCGCAACAAACTCCTGGTTTCATAAAAGGGTTATACCATGAAATTTTTTGAGAACCTTCCCATTGGGGCGAAGTTTTTATGCGGTTCCCTGTTTATCGCGGGAATCTTTACGGTGATAAGCTGGTTGAGCATCAATACCATCGAAAATTGCCACATGGCCTGCGGTATGCTCTTCAATGGGGCGGTTCGTACCGAAAGGCTGGCGCAGAGCGCCCGCGCTTCCTTTCATGGCCTTGCGGAAACCGCGAATAGCGCCTTGTTCTATACGCATCTTGGAGACGCCCCAAAGGGCAGGGAACTTAAGCGGCAATTTGACGCCGGCGCAAGGGACCTTTCCGATTCCCTTGATCAGGTGATTCAGGCGCTGAAGGCGGACCCCTTGGTGGATCCCGCGATTATCCAGCCCTTGGCGCTGCACGCGGACAAGGCGAAAACCGCGCTGAATACCCAGTACGCGCCGCTTGTCACTCGTTTGGGGGATGCTGAAGGGTACGGGGGAAACCCCGCGCTCGTATCCGCTGACTTTTCTCAAGCCTCAGCGCTGGCCGCTCAAATCGCCGGGGATATGGACGCGGTGTTTCAAGGCATTAGCCAAGCGCGGGAGGATGTGTACCAGGGGTATGTCTCCTTCCTGCTGGGTACTATCGTGAAGCTGAAGATAGCCGACCTTATCGCCATCGCGTTTTCTCTGGCGCTGACGGTTTTCATCGCCCTTACCATCAGAAAGCCTTTCCGTAAGATGATGGATACCCTAAAGGAAATCGCCGCGGATTGGGATTTAACCAAAACGATTCCGGTTCATAGCAAAGATGAACTGGGCGCCTTGGCGGCATTCCTCAACCTTACCTTTGAAAAGATGCGGGAGTTGCTGCGGATCATTAAAACCATGACCCTGTCCCTGTCCGATACCGGCACGGAACTTAGATCCAACACCTACGAGACCGCCTCCTCGGTCAATGAAATAACCGCCGCGATTCAGCATATGAAGGAACAGGTGTCCGTCCAGGTTACGGAAGTACACCGGGCCTACGAAGCGATGGAACGGCTTCTTTCCCACGTGGACCATCTCAATACCCATATCGCCGCTCAGTCCGCCGGTGTTTCCCAGTCTTCCGCGTCCATCGAGGATATGCTGGTCCGGATTCGCTCCATAGCGGAAACCCTGAGCCAAAACCAGAGCAATGTGTTAAGCCTCGCCAAAGCCTCGGAAACCGGCAGGCGGGGACTTGAGCGGGTGGTGGCGGATATGCAAGAAATCGCGCGCGAGTCCCAGGCTCTTCTGGAGATCAACGC
>JAIRLZ010000221.1 GCA_031259035.1 Treponema sp.
AAATAGGGACAAACATGATAGTCCAAGATAAAGGTAATTGAGCGGATAAAAAGGTGAAACGAATTTAAATTAGGCAGGGTAGGGCAGAGGAACAAAACAAAAGGAGTTGGATGGGATGGGATAACAAACAGCCAACAGCCGCCTTTAGGCGGCTCATGAATCAACCGCTTTGAGCGGTTCACAAAAACAAGCCGCCGGTTTTACCGGCGGTATTTGACTCTAAGGAGCTTTCCCAAAACTGTCGCTCCGCGCGTTTTGGGAAAGGATCCATTATCATTGACAAACCAACGTTTTTTTCTTATTATTGTATTAATGAATGCAAACGAACTTCGCTCAAAATACATTGAGTTTTTCAAATCAAAACAGCACGCCCAGATTCAGGGCAAGTCTCTGTTGCCCGACAACGATCCAACGGCGCTTTTTACCACCGCCGGAATGCATCCGCTTGTCCCCTACCTGCTTGGGCAGGAACATCCGGCGGGCAAGCGGCTCGTTGACTATCAAAAATGCATCCGCACCGGCGACATCGATTGGGTGGGCGATTCGAGCCACCTGACGTTTTTCGAGATGCTCGGCAACTGGTCTTTAGGCGATTACTTTAAAGAAGGCGCCATACGCATGAGTTATGAGTTCCTCACATCCCCGGAATGGCTTGGCATACCGGTTGAAAAAATTGGCGTCACGGTGTTTGAAGGCGACGAGACGGCGCCCCGTGACGAGGAATCCGCCGCCGTCTGGCGTTCGCTCGGCATACCGGAAGAACGCATCAGTTACAGGCCGCGATCCGACAACTGGTGGGGACCCGCCGGCGCAACCGGACCCTGCGGACCGGATTCGGAAATGTTCTATGACTTTGGCAAGGAGCCGTGCGGTCCCGGTTGCGCTCCGGGCTGTTCCTGCGGCAAGTGGCTCGAAATATGGAATGACGTGTTCAAGCAGTACAACAAAAAGGCGGACGGCTCCTATGAGCCGCTCGCAAGAACCTGCGTGGATACGGGCATGGGGATTGAGCGCACCGTAACGGTGCTGAACGGCAAAAAATCCGTATACGATACGGAAATTTTTGCCGGCATCATAGAGGCCATAGGGAAAGCGGCCGGGTATGGTTATGGAACTGACGCGGAAAAAGACCGGTCAGCGCGCATTATCGCGGATCATGCGCGGGCGGCGGCTTTTATCTTAGGCGATCCCAAGTCGGTGGCGCCCTCCAATGTGGGCTCGGGTTATGTGCTTCGCCGCCTTATCCGGCGCGCGGCGCGGCATGGGCGCAAGCTTGGCGTTGAGGGCATGACGCTATCGCCCATAGCGGAGGTCATCATAGCGCAGATGGTGGGACCCTACCCCGAACTTATTGAAAACAAGGCGCGTATTGTTGAAGAATTGAACAAGGAAGAGGGAAAATTCCGCGAAACATTGCACAAGGGCGAGAAGGAATTCGAGAAACTCATCCCCAATCTGCTCAAGAATCCGCAAAAGATTATGAGCGGGCGGCTTGCTTTCAAATTGTACGACACGTATGGCTTCCCCATTGAGCTTACATTGGAGCTTGCGGCGGAAGCGGGGCTTGCCGTGAACCGCGCTGAATTCGACGAGGCGTTCAAAAAACACCAGGAGCTTTCCCGCGCCGGCGGCGAGCAGGCGTTTAAGGGCGGTCTCGTCGACCACGGGGAGACAGCCGTCAAATACCACAGCGCGACCCATCTGCTCCAGCGGGCGCTCCGCATGGTACTGGGCGAGCATGTCGCGCAAAGGGGATCAAATATCACCGCGGAGCGTATGCGCTTCGACTTCTCCCACGACAAGCCCATGACCGCAGAGGAAATCGCCCGCATAGAGGCAATCGTCAATGAGCAGATACGGCGCGATCTGCCGGTGACTATGGAGGTTATGAGCCTTGATGACGCCAAAGCGTCGGGCGCAATCGCCCTGTTCGGCGAAAAGTACGATTCACAAGTGAAGGTGTACTCCATGGGCGATTTCTCCAGGGAGGTGTGCGGAGGCCCCCATGTGGAACGCACCGGCGTCCTGGGCGTGTTCAAGATACAGAAGGAGCAGTCCTCTTCGGCGGGAGTCAGGCGAATCAGGGCGGTGTTGGAATAGGGCGCAAAGCGCGCGATAGCGGCGCAAAAATTGTATCCTTTGGGGAAAATTTTTTTTTATAAGTGAAACAGTGAAGCGGTGGAGCCATCTCCAAAACGCGGTTGATTTTGAAGCTGGCTTAAGCGATAGATTCAACAAAAACAGTAAGACAAGGAAGTGATATGAAAAACAAGCGGTTTTTAATTTTTTCGATTTTCTGCATGGCCGTCCCGATTGCGGGATTCGCCCAGTACAACGGCAAAGCGGTGGTCGCGACGATTCAGTACAACACAACGGAGCCGGTTACCGCCGAACAGTTGCGGCTTCAGGTTGAGTTGCTGGAAAAACAGGCGAGCAGAGTTGCGACCTCCCAGGAACGGCAGCAAGTGCTCGACGGTATGATCGATCAAAAACTGGTGGTTCAGGCTTCGGTAAAAGAAAAGATAACTATTTCCGAGACGGAGATCAATCAACAGATTCAGATTATCAAGCAACAGATGGCGCAGTCCGCCGGCAGGATGCCTACAGACGTGGAGTTTGCCGAGGCCATCAAACAACAGACTGGTATGGATATGAGCGCGTACCGCGACCAGATGAGGCGGCAGATGCTGATAAACAAATACATCACCCAGCGGTACCTCCCTCAAGTTGTCTCAAAAGCCAATGTTACGGTCAGCCCCAGCGAACTCAACAAACAAATTCAGGATATGAAAAATCAAATGGCCGCAAGTTTAGGCGGACGCCAGCCGACTGACGCGGAATTTTCCACGGCCATTAAACAGCAAACCGGTTTGGAACTCGCCGCGTTCAGAACGCAGTTGAGCGCGCAGATGGCGCAACAGAAATACATTTTGAAGCTGGGCGGAGGAGAGCCTACTGATGACGACATAAGCACCGAGCTTCGCGCGCATCCGGCTCTGTACCGGCAGGACGGCTATGTACAGGGCAATTACATCCGCATTCCATTCACCGCGGCGACTAAAACCAGGTCGAAAGACTCCGCGGACAAACTCATACGGCAGATTGGGAGCAGCGGAGAAGAATTTCTTTTCCATTTCACCCAGATAAAGAACAATAGCGATCCCCAAAACTATCAAAACTGTTTCGCCGGCGCCGACTATTTTGTGCAGAGCGTTACGTTGCAACGAATGGGCAAGGAATTTTTTGACGTGGCGTTCCCTTCCACTGGTCCGGACAATCAGGGTATACGGAAAGTGTCCAAGCTGATTGAGACTCCGCAGGAGTATATAATCTTATACATTCTCAAGAGAGAGAAGGGAAAAGACTTGGGTCTAAATGACATTGTTCCCGAATATTTGGGAATGGGTTCAATGACCGTCAAAGACTACATCGGCTCGGCTTTATTGCAGGAGCGTATGAATGCCGGCACCGCGGAGTTAAGTAAAAACTTGATCAGCGAACTGCGCAAGGCGGCGGTTGTCAAGACCTTTCCCCAATACATCAACTGGTAGCGGGGATCATGTCGTCACGAAGACACGGGCGGATTCTCGCCTTTCAGGCGCTCTACTCTTGGGAAGCGGTAAAAGGGCGATTCAAGCCGCCGTCTGAAAAGCAAAAAATTCTTGAAGATCTGCTGGAATTCCCATGGATGGACAAGAAAGACAGCGAACAGATCAAAGAGGAAACGCGGTTGTTTTCACGCCTCCTTATTACAGGCACAATTGAAAATCTCGAAAAGATAGATGAAATAATAAAATCACACTTGGAAAACTGGAATTTCTCCAGAGTCAGAAGGGTGGATCTTGCCGTGCTGCGAATAAGCGTTTACCAGATTCTATTTCAAAAGGATCTGCCCGCCTCCATAATAATAAGTGAGGCGGTAGCCATAGCAAAGATATTTGGGGAAGAAAAATCCTACGGGTTTGTCAATGGAATGCTTGACGGAATACGAAAAACGGTAGAAAATGTAGAGTAGTATGAAAAAGAAAACGTGTCTAAAGAAAAATTCTCTCAACGCCGCTATAGCGGCGGGTGTTATTATAGGATTTATTCTGGCGGGTGGACTGTGCCTCGTTTACATTATCGACCGGAACCTTTCCCGCTCCGAACAGGACGACGAGCGTTTCTTTCAAGCCTTGCAACAATTCGATGTTTTTTTGGAAAACGCGCGCGGGATCGCAAGCGCCAGCCAGATAAACCGCGCATTCGAAAACCTTGAGAAGAAAGCTCTTTCTATAGAATCCTTGCTTTCCGTATTGAAGCGGAGAAGGATTCTAGCCCAACAAGACGTACAATTTCTCTCTGCGTATCAAAAGTCCGCGCAAAAAGCGGCGTCCCGTTATCCGGCTTCGGAGCCGCTTGCGGTAATCGCCGTGGAATCCCTTCTTGTCTTGCCGAACGCATCCGGCTCCAATGCGCTTGAAGCCGCGGCTTTAGCCGGCGTTGAAGTGGGAGACGCCGAAGCCGGGATGGCGCGTTCTTACGCCTCCCGTATTTTCGGAACGCGGTATAAACCGGCGGCTTTGAGCGTTTACGTGCTTTTAGGCGACATGAACAATCCGGTGAGGGCTTCCCAAATTCCTGAAAAAGAATCGCTCTTTCCTGAAACAATAGCGCAGGAAGATTTAGCGCTTGACGACGTTATTTTGCGGATACTCGGCGGCGACATCGCCTCGGCCGCGGCGCGGACAAACGAACTGCTCAAAACCAGCAAGTCCCCGAAAGTGTGGAATTTTGCCGCTCAATTCTTCTACGATTACGGCAAACCCTTGCAAGCGGCGCAAATTTTCGCTCAATCTTCCGATGAAGAGAGCATTATCCGCCAGGCGGACGCGCTGTACCTCTCGAATAATACGGCGAGCGCCCGTTCGTTCTGGACAATGCTTTCTACGTCCCAAAATAACGCTTATAAATTGAAGAGCCTTTACAATTTAGCCGCAACGGAAACCAACCCTCAAAAAACCGCCGCTTTTCTTGAATTGCTTGCGGCCGCTTTGCGATTGCATGACGATCCTTCCGCGCCGTACGCCGCGTGCGGCGTCATCAGGTATTCCCGCTTATTGCCGCCGGAAGCCGCGATCTCCTATCTTGAGCCTCACCAGACGGTCAACCCGCTTATAGAGTTGGAAATGCTCCGCCGTGAACGGGAAATCAGGACTCCTGAAAAAATCATAGCCCAAGCGTGGATATTGTTGAACAAACGCCCCTCCGACGCGCGGTTTTACGAATGGTCCGGCTGGCTGTTTAATTTTTTGCGCCGTCCCAATGAAATGGAATGGCTTATCCAGAACGCCGCCTATAACAACATAACGGGTACATGGCTTGATCTGTACAAAGGCATCTCCCTTATTTCCGCAGGCGATCTTGATGGAGCGTATGAACAGCTAAAACGTATTCTTGATGACAATCGCTGCTACGCCGTGCCGGCGAACCTCGCCCGCATCATGGAAGCGCGGCATAACAATACGGAAGAGGCGCTCGCTTACTACGAGGAGGCTGTTTTACGGAAAATTGACAGTCCAGAAATCGCCGCCCGCATCCAATACAGGATAAGCCGACGCCTTTATCTTCTGGGACGCAAGGAGGAAAGCAAAAACGCCCTTGAAAAGGCTGTCGCGCTGAATCCCAATTACCTCGCCGCCCGCGCGGGGCTGAAACAGCTTGAATCTCAGTAATCTTAGGCTGTTCCAAAACTAACCCGAACTCGTGTTCGCAAACGCAGTTTGCGTTTTGGAATAGGCTCATCTTATTATGCGCGGCGCCCCGTCTTTGAAGGCGCGTCCTCGTCGCCGCGCTTAAAAAAGGGGATCCTCTTTACAACCCGCCGGTATAACCGTTAAAATCAAAGCCGTTGAATACATGACTTTTTGACTTTTGAAGCGTTACATGTAAGTCCAGTATATTCCCAATCCTCATTGTAAGTTTTCAGGTTTGATTGGACAAAGAGTTTTTTGACCGACTCTTTTTTATTTGGATATATGACAACGTTTCGATTAAACTGAATGCTATAAAGAGGAATTCCCCCAAAATTCATAAATCCAACGCCCTATATCCTTGAAAGAATTTTTTCAGGATCAAAATCAACGGCGATATTAACATTAAGGTCGGTTAGTTTTTCCTCCATACCATCCTTCTCTTTCTTGAGATTCGCAAGGGCGGCGGCGATCGCCTTCTGATCGAGCAACGGCTCCTTGGCGACTCTAATTCGCACGCCTTCTTCATCGTATTCGAATTCGTACTTTCTGTAACGGCGGCAGTTTTGCGCGATTTTTTCGTAAAAGGCGATTTTCGATTTGAGCGTTTCCAGCATAATAAGAAAATCCCGATTGACCGCGTTGGCTTTCTCTATTCGGGCATTCAATTCTTGAAGAATGTCCATGAGAGCGTAAACTTCAGCGACAGCCTCTTCCAAGGTCTTGCCGTCACAAGGGCTGGTGTTTTCTTCGGTTCCGGCGATCTTGCTGAATTCCGCGCCATCTATGGCGCTGATTAAACCGCTGATCCGCTCTTTGATCTTGTTCCGCAAACGGAATGAATGTGCCAAATTGAACATTATTGAGCGCTCCTTAACAACTTATTGGAAATCATTTGTTTTTTGAACTCAATTGATTTTATAAAAAATATGACGTAATGTCAAGTGAATTTGTTGGAATCGCGGGATACCGCCTAGCGGCGCCCTGCCCCCGCCATACGGCCGGGCAGGGCGCCGTTCCTTTTATTCGCAATGGAGCCGCGTCCAATTCTGACCGCCCTATTGCATCAAGCCTGATCGGTGTCCCGCGATACGGTTTCGCCGCAACTTTCTCACACCGCTTCTTCAAAGACCCTCGGAACCCGCTTGTTGATGTTGCAGGTGATTTCATAGGGGATGGTACGCAGGATTTCCGCCATATCCGCGGCGGTGCAGGCGGGTTTCGGTCCGAAAATGGCGACTTTTTCAAATTTTTTACACGCGGCGCCGTCTTTCCCCAGATCAACCAAGCATTGATCCATACATATCCTTCCTACAATTGGATACTGTTTGTTTTTAACAAGTACGGAATAATTATTTGAAAGAAGACGGTTCAAGCCGTCCCCATACCCGACTGGAATGGTGGCTATGGTCGTGTCGCAGGGGGCTGTCCACGTCCTGCCGTAAGAAACGCTCTCTCCCTTCTTCACCTGTTTGATGTATACAATGTGGGAAACCAGTTCCATGACAGGCTCAAGCGGCGCCAGCCCCGCAAGCGCGGGATCCGGCGTATAGCCGTACAGCATGATGCCGGGTCGCACCATGTCAAACCACGCCTCCTCATGGAGCAGAACGCCGCCCGAAGCGGCGGCATGTACGACGCCGGGATCAACGCCCGCCGTTCTTATGGCGTCAACGGCGCGAACAAACCGGCGGATCTGCTCCTGTGTGTACCGGATGTTTTCGGGCTTCAGCGAATCCGAGACGGCTAAATGCGTGGCCACGCCCTCAAGCCGCACATGTGAAAGCGGAGCGATAAAACGGGCGAGCGCCGCCGCTTCCTCCGGCGCGCAGCCGGCACGCCCCATGCC
>JAIRLZ010000008.1 GCA_031259035.1 Treponema sp.
AAAAAGAACACGGCGGCTATCGTGGCGTTTTTGAACAGGGACGGCCAAACCGGAGCGGCGCAAATCTGCGTCGATCTCCACAGCAATGGATTCAACGACTGGTTTTTGCCCAGCAAGGGCGAGCTTGGCATGATGTACCGGAACTTGAAGATGAAAAACTTGGGCGGTTTTAAAGATGCATGGTACTGGTCTTCATCGCAGTCCGACAACAGTTACGCGTGGCGTCAGAATTTCAGCGATGGCGAGCAGGCCGGCAGTCACCCCAGCTACAAGACATACGGTTATTCGGTTCGCGCTATCCGGCAGTTTTAGTCGGTGAAGCGGCAGGCGTTCCATAAAGTATGACCGTTGGTTGCGGGAACCGCCGCGAAAATTAAGAAAGCCTTTCTCAAAACGCGCAGGGCGACAGTTTTGGGAAAGCGGTCTAGCAGCCTGTTGCGCTTGGTTGTAAAACGGCGTTTTCAAACCGCCATTTTGTTTGTCATAGCTTGGGTGACGCGGGTTTTGTACTCGTGAAGGGAAGCGCGATCCTCCACGAGGATTCGCGCTGAAAACGCGCCGTTGTTCAAAACAAGAATTTCATCAGAGACTTCAAGAAGCTCGTCAATGTCTGTGGAAAAAAGCAAAATGGCGGTATGCCCGGCGTTATTATGCCGCGCGACGGAACGCAACCTTTCCGCGAGCGCTTTCCGCGCCCGTGCGTCCAACCCCCAGCCCGGTTCGGATAAGACGAGCAGGCTTCCCCGCTCCACCGGCGGTTTCGCCGCTCCGTTTGCGGCGTCGGGAGGCGCCGGACGGGGAGAAGCCTCCGTCAGAGCCTCCAATTCGGCAAGCTCGCGCTCCAAAAGCAGCTTCTGCAATTGACCGCCCGAAAAAGACGAGGCCGCTTCCCGCATCAAGCGGACGCAACCGGCTTTCGCCATGATTTTTTGCGCCCATGAGTCAAGGAACGGCTTGTCGAGAAAAAAAGAGCGCGTGGGCTGCCTCCGGTGGGCGTGAACAACAAGGTTGTCCCAAATGGAAAGATCCATCGCAAGGCAGGCGTTTGTACGGTCGGCGTTTAGATACGCCATACCCGCGCCGCGGAACATCGCAGGCGCCCCGCCGCGCTTTTCTGAAGGCGCTTTCGTGTTATTGAGCATGACGCTGCCTGACTTGACTGGAAGCAACCCCACAAGCGCCAGTTCCAGCGTTTCAAGCCCGCTGTCTCTGACGCCCGCTATGCCGGTGATGCTGCCGGAGCGAATCTCCATGTCAATGTTGCGGACAAACGGTTTGTCCGGCGGTTCCACCGTAAGGTTTTTGACGGAAAGAATCACGCTTTGCGCGTTTTGCGCGCTTTGTCCGCTCCGCGCCGCCTTTGAGTCGGCGCCGGCAGTATCAAACGATGCGCCGGCGCGAGGCGGGTCCCCAAACATAAGCCCGTTGAGCGTTTTCACATCAGCGGTTTTCGCGTCCAACGCCGCGACTGTTTTTCCGGCGCGGAGAACCGTTATCCTGTCGGCAAACGAGAGAACTTCATCCAGCTTGTGGGAAATAATGATCAGAGAAAAGCCGCTCCGCTTCAACCTGTCAAAGAGAGCGAAAAGCCGCTCCGCTTCGGCCTGGGAGATGACGGCGGTCACTTCATCAAAGATAAGAATGCGGCATCTCCGAAGGAGCAGGTTGACAATGGCCGCGCATTGCCTCTGACCAACAGACAGTCCGCCCGCCCGCCTATCAAGGGGAAGATCGAAACCCCATTGGGCGCACAGATCACGCGCGCGCGTCCGTTGCAGTACGGGGCGGACAAAAAATCCGTTCTCCGCGCCCAGCGCGCAGTTTTCCCAGACCATAAGATCGGGAACAAAAGACGGATGCTGCCGCACCATGCCGACGCCGCTGTTGAGCGCGTCTTTCGGAGATGAGAAACGGCGTTCCACATTGTTTATGATAATACGCCCGCTTGAGGGAGGCAAGCTGCCGGCGAGGATATGCATAAGCGTTGACTTGCCCGCCCCGTTCTCTCCTACAAGCGCGTGGATCTCGCCCTCGCGGAGGTTAAAATCCGCGTTGTCAAGCGCGTGAACTCCATTTGTTGGGAATCGCTTGGTTATATGAACGAGGCGTACCACTGACGGCGAGCGTTTAGGAGATCGCCGTATCAAGCGCAATCTCTATCATTTGGGTCAATGTCCGCTGTCTTTCGTCGGCTGTCGTCGTTTCTCCTGTGATCATGTGATCGGAAATGGTGAGCAGGGCGAGGGCTTGCCGCCTGTATTTCGCCGCCAGGGTGTAGAGTTCAGCCGTCTCCATTTCAAGCGCGAGGCAGCCGAATTTCGCCCACAGTTTCCAGTCATCAGGATTTTCAGCGTAGAACATGTCCGAAGAAACAACGGCGCCCGTTTTCACCTCCCATCCTTTCGCGGCCGCAATGTCATAGGCTGTTTTTAGCAGAGGGAAAGAGGCCGCCGGCGCGAAGCTCCTGCCTCCAAAGCGGATGCTGTTCGCGCCCGAATCGGTTGACGCGGCGGTCGCCAAAACCACGTCGCGCACGTTAATGTCGTCCTGAATGGAGCCGGCGGTGCCGATGCGGATGGCTTTCTGGACATTGTATTCACGGAACAGCTCATGTACGTAAATGGAAATTGAGGGGATGCCCATGCCCGTTCCCTGCACTGACACGGGTTTGCCTTTGTAAAAACCGGTGTAGCCAAATATATTACGCACCGCCGTATACCGGCGGGCGTTTTCAAGAAACGTCTCCGCTATGAATTGCGCGCGCAACGGATCCCCAGGCAAGAGAATCGCTTCGGCGATTTCACCCGGTTTTGCCGCGATATGAGTTGACATAATGGGTTGCTCCTTTCACGGAAAGAATAGCATAGTTGGCGGAATATGGGAAGGGGGAAATTTTTCGCTATACGGGCGGACGTCTCTTGATCCTTGAAAAAGAACTCCTTATAATACATAGAGACATGAAGTTCCGCAAGCGTTGTATGTTTCTTTTTCTTATATTTTTTCCGCTTCCCGCGGTCGCTTCGCCTTTCACCATGATTTCGGCGGGCGATCCGGCGTTGGAAGACCTGCGTTTTCTGGCGATTCAGTCGGGAACAAGTTTGCTGTCTTTAACGCCGCCGCTTTCGCGGGACGAGACGCTGCTCATGTTGCAAGACATTGACGCGGACAACTTGGACCCTGCCGGCGCGGCGGCGTACAACCGCGTCATGGAAGCGCTCAATCCAAAGCCGCTCTACTCAAGCGGGTTTCTCAGCGTGGACGCCCACATACAAGCCGGCGTAGAAGGGCGAGTGCGGACAAATCCCGCTGTTCCATGGACGCACAGCGACAAGGACAGCCCTCCACTGCTGGCGGCGCCCGTGAATGTGTATTTTGCGGATAGGGCGCAGATGGTTATAGAGCCTATTTTGGCGCGGTCGAGATCGTATTTCAATGAAGCCGGCGCGTATGTTGGATCGAACATCCCATCTGACGCGGGACAGATCGACGTAACCATGCCCTTGCGCGCCTTTTTTGCCGCTGGCGGTTCATGGTGGAATTTTGAAATAGGGAGGGACCGGCTTTCCTATGGACTTGGACGCTCCGGCAACATGGCTGTTTCAGATACGCCCGATTATTATGACATGGCGCGGTTTTCGGCGTTCTCATCAACAATTAAGTACTCGTTTATGGTGAGTCAGATGCCGCTTGCGATAGAGCCAATAATGGGCGCGGACGTACAAGAAGGCGCTCTCACCAGCACGACTCAACGGCACCTTTACGTTCATAGACTTGATTTCCGGCTGTTCAAACGGGTGTCTCTTGGACTTACGGAAGGAGTGATGGTAGGAAATTCTTCGCTTGAGCTGCGTTTTCTCAATCCTTTGGCGATATTTCACTCTTTTGCGGCGTGGCGTGATTATGGTGAATGGGGACAGAATGAAGGCGGCAAGCGCGCGGATATGGTGGGATCGCTTTTTTCGCTTGACGCAAGCTGGGCTGTGCCGCCCTCCCTTGTGGCGTATGGTCAATTTGTGATGAATGAATGGTCCACGCCATATGAACTTGAACATTGGCCCGATATGCAGGCGCCTAACGCGACCGGTTTTTTGGCCGGGCTGGAATACACCCGCGATCTTGCGGGCTGGGGCGCGTCTTTTTACGCGGAATACATGTATGCCGACCCTTACCTCTATATCCTTTCCACCCCGTTTGGAAGCTATATATGGATGCGCCGGATTTCCGACAGCGAGCCTCTGCGGTACCTGTGGATAGGGCATCCAGAGGGCAGGGACACCATGTTGTATATGATGGGCGCGAGGTTCTCAAAAGAAAACCTCGTCTTTTCTCTGAATGCCGCTTTTGTCCAAAAAGGGGAGCATACGCTTCTGTGGGATTGGAATATGGGAAAGGGATATAATGATCAGAAAACGCCAAGCGGCGTACCGGAAAATAAACTGACCCTTGCCGTTGGGTCAAACTGGAAGCCCCTCGCCTGGCTGGAGCTTTCAGCCCATGTGGGCGGAAGCGTTATTTTCAACTATGGGCATACATCCGGCGCGCGGGAACATGGGTTTGACGTGATGATACGCGCAACGTGTACGTATTAATCGCCGGCGCGTCCGCACATCCGCCGCGTATACACCCGCGCCGGGGCGATGAGACGCTGTTTTAACATTTGGAAAAAGCGGCTGAAATTCGCTCTTTCCTTTTAATCTAACGTTATTTCCCCGCAAGCGGCGGTTCGCGCGTTGTGGGGAAACCTTAAAGGAGTGAAGTTTTATGAAGCGATTCCAGTTTGCATTCGCTTTTTGTGCGCTGGTTTTCACCTTTGGAACGCAGCTTGGAGCGCCGCTTGGAGCGCAGATCATCCATGATCCTAATGACAGAATCTACAAGGATATTGACCGGTGGGCGGCGAATGGATACATAACACAGTCCCTGCCGTTGATCCGCCCCTATCCGATACAGCTTTTTGACGAGTTGTTGGACGATGTGATTGAGCGGGGCGGCGTTGAGGATCGGGAAAAAGCCGCGGCGTATAAGGCGGAACTTGCCCCAACGTCCCGCTTCTTGCATGTGGGCGTTCAGGCTGAGGTTGTTGGGCAAGACGACAACACCATGCTGACGCTTGCGCCGAGCGTTGACGGCAATTTTCGGCTTATGGATTGGATCACCGCCAGTTACTTTTTTAGCTTCTACGCTTCGGAAGGAACGCCCGGCGAAGAACTGCGAGTCCCCGGAACGTATTCTCCATTTCCTGATCTCATTCTCGATAATGCAAATGCGGGGAACTTCTGGTTTTATCCTGATTGGACGTCAGCCACGGCTTTTGGAAGCAGCCGCCTTTATTTTCAAGCGGGCGTAACCCGCACCGCAATAGGCCCCTTTTATGAAAACAGTACGGTAGTTGGACCCCAAGCCGGACGCGCCGGACATTTCAGCCTCAATTATCGACACTCCAAAGGATCTTTTGAAATGCTGCTTATGACGCTCACCGCTTCCAATGATTTTGGAGAGGGCAAATTTCCCAACAAGTACCTTATATTTCACTCGATTAATTTTAATCCGTCGCCGAATTTTGAATTCGGGTTGCAAGAATCGGTGATATGGGGCGGGCGCATGGAATATCTGTATCTTGTTCCCTTTGCGGTGTTGTTTACATCGCAAGCCCTCAGCGATTTTGGAGACAACTCTTTCATTGGTTTTCACATGCGATGGGACATCCCCGGTCATATCCAATTGCTTGGGCAGCTTTATGTGGATGATTTTCATTTCAATGACTTTATGCGTTTTAAGTGGAACACCAAGTACAAATTTTCCGGTCAGTTGGGGCTTACATGGGCGCCGCCGGAAAGCCCGCTTGCATCGCTTCAGGCGGATTATACCATCATCTTCCCGTACATGTATTCGCATTGGAATGTACCGGACGCTGACCGTTATGAGAAAGAAAAGCCGAATTATCTCATCTATTCTCACGGAGGAAGAAATTTAGGTTCCGAGCTTGACCCGAATTCGCACAGGATATCGCTCAAGAGTTCGTGGCGGACGATCCGCGGCCTTGATGTTTCTGCGGCGCTCTATTTCACCCAACACGGGAACGCTTCTGAGAATGTTCCTTCTGACGGCTGGCTAGAAGATAGAGAGAAAGAAGGGCATGACGGCTCCATCTATGACGACGGTTCCACCAAAAATGGCAACAATTATAGTGAGGCGCGTTTTCTAACCCAGAAGACCCTTGACACTCGCCTTGCCGCGGGATTGGGGGCGGCGTGGCGTATGCCGTTCTTTTCGTTTGCGGAATTTTCCTTGTTTGCGAATTGCATGTTTGAATACGGCTGGAATAGAAATTTAGTGAGGGACAACAACGGCATTGTCAACTATTGGAGTGTAGGCGGTTCGTGGCGGTGGTGATGGCGGGCGGCGGCTTAAAGGCTTAAAAAAAGCGCGGGGCGCCGCTTTAAGCCGCTTAGGAACTGTGCAAAATAACATGTGGAACATGTTATTTCCGCACGGATACTTATAATTTCCGTAGAATCTCCAGCGGTTTTAACGTCCCAGCCCTTCTCGCGGGCAGGTACGAAGCGATTATCGAACACAGCACGGTAAAAACCCCGATAATCAGAATGGTGAGCCAGTCAATGATGATAGGGAACTGTTCGAGGTAGTAATTGGGATCGAGCAGTTTGAATTGTCCGGCGCTGAATCCGAACATACAAAAGTTGACGGCCGCTTCAAGCGCCCTAATAATTTGATTGATGGACAATCCGATGCAAAGCCCTGCGGTTATGCCCGCAATCGCGCCGATCAGTCCCGTGATGAAAGCCGCCCAGACGAAGATCCGGCTGGTGAACGCCGGACTCGCGCCTGCGGCTTTAAGCGCCGCGATATCCTTCCGCCGCTCAATCGCCAGCATGGAGGTTGCGGAAGACACATTGACCGCCGCTATGATGACAATAAGCGCCATGATGAAAAGAAGTATTTGGCGGGTGGATTCATAGGAACTGTACTGCGCAAGCTGCATCTCTTTCCATGTATACACCCCGTACCCCGCGCCCAAGAGGGCGTAGAGGGAGCGGACGCAGGCGTCGGCGTCTTTATACGGATCGTTGATTTTAAGCATAAGGAATGAATTTGAGGCGCTTTCGGCGCCGACAAATATACGTTTGCCCGCATCATAGGTTGTTATGCACCACAGCGCGTCTATTTCACGGTATCCGGCGGAAACAACGGCTTTCACCGTGAACGGGGTCATGCGCGGCACGCTTCTGCCGTCACTGGCGACGCGTACGGTCATAAGGCGCACCGTGTCTCCCGCCGCCGCGCCGATGGAGTCCGCCAACGCCTGTCCAAGGAACACTTCGTTGTCAGCTTCAAAATGAGCGTCTCCAGAGACGACCTCCAGAAAAGCGGCCGCGCCTTCGTCTTCCCAGAAGTCCCGCTCTATCGCCCGTATTGAGGCCGCCGCTTTTCCCTTGCCGCCTACCAACACGCCCATGCCCTGGCATTCTAGCCACGCCCCCCGCGCACCCTCTTGGTCCGCGACGGTGTCTTTTATCTCTTCAAGGTTTCTGGCTCCGGCAAAGTCATACACCTGCACATGTCCCGTTCCCAGCTCCAGGTACCTGTCCGTGATGCCGCGGATCATGCCGTCCGCCACGATGAGGGTGACGATGATAGGCACAAGACTTACCGCTATTCCGGTGGCGGCGCCGCGCAAATACCTGCCGCCTTCCTTTGCCCGTCCGAGGAGGTAGCGGATTGCGATGAAGAAGACGGCGCCGCCGCTCATTGCAACGCCCCCGCTTCCAGCGTATAGCGGTATTGGGCGCTGCCCGCGACTTTTTCATCATGCGTCACCACGATGAGCGTTTTCCCCCGTTTGCGTGAGGTTTCGTAGAGCATTTCCGCAACCATAGCGCTGTTGTCGGGATCGAGGTTGCCGGTCGGCTCGTCGGCAAGGATAATGGCGGGATCATTTACCAGGGAACGGGCGACGGCGACCCGCTGCCGCTCCCCGCCCGAAAGTTGAGACGGATAATGCCCGATGCGGTCGTCGAGCCTCACATCTGAGAGCAAAGTCCGCGCCCTTTCAAAGGCGGCTTTCTTCTTCATGCCAAACATATAGGCGGGAAGCATCACGTTTTCCAAAGCGGTGAAATCTTTCAGAAGGTAATGGAACTGGAAAATAAAACCCACTTGACGGCTTCGGTATGCGGACAATTTTTTTTCGGAGAGACCCGTAATTTCCGCGCCGGCCACCACAACGGAACCTGAATCGCTTGTATCAAGACCGCCCAAAATATTGAGCAACGTGCTTTTTCCGCTTCCGCTCTGACCGGTGATAGCCAAAGAAGCGGCGTTTTTCAGAGAGAAGCTGACACCGCGCAGTATGCGGAGAGTCTCCGCGCCCGATATGTAGTTTTTCACCAGATTTTCTACTGTAACAATATCCTCCATGCGTCCCTACTCTACCGTAAAGTGGTACTCCGCCCTTTGAACGTTTCCGTCGGCGTCTTGGACGAGAACCTCCAACTGCGCCTGCCCCCGAATGAAGACAGCCTCGCCCAGTTCGAAACCGAGCGCCCCGGCATACACCTGTTCGACCGGCACAAGCCCATTCCGGTATATCCACATCTTTCCATCCCGCGCGGAAAACGCTTCCAGCGCCACCGCTCCGACCTCACGTCCGTTCAACGAACACACAACTCTGAACGGCGCAAGCGACGCCTCTCCGGTCCGCGTGTAATCCGCCACAGCTACGAACACCGTCCGCCTCCCCTGTACGAGTCCCTTTGCGAGCGAGGCGTCAACCATTCTGCCCTGCGAGTCCTTCAGCATCACTGACTGTATGACAGGCGCGCGCTCGTCATTGCGCCGCCCTTCCATTACAGCGGGATTCACCCACCGCCGCTCCTTCCGGTCGAACAGCGAATAGTAGAAGCCCCGCTCCTTTGACCATCCGGTCGCTCCGGCCGCTCCCACCATCGCGCCTTTTTCCACAATCGAGGGGAGACGCGCTTTTCTTCCTCCCTCAAGCCGCCCGTACAGGCTGATAAGCCCATCCCCGTGATCTATGGACATCCAGTCTCCCAGGGGCGAGGGCAACCGCGCCGTGCGGTCGGACGCGCTCCGGCTGAAGAGCGCCTCTCCGGTCTCCACCGCCCGCACCACGCCTTCGCCGGCATACACATCGCCAACACGCGGACCGCCCGATCCAGAATCCGCCCCGAAATTGCCGATCAAATCCGCATCTGGCGCCGGGCGATCCATTGCCCGTACTGTCATGGCGAATGCCACCGCCGCAACGACAACCGCTCCCCGCGCCATCATCTTCAGCCACTTCACCTCAGCCTCCTACCGCTTGACTATCTCAAATGAGACGAGCTTCGCTCCGCCGCCAACATACAAATAGTCCCCATCTCTCCCCAGAAACACAGCTTCACTGTCAAATGGAGCCGCAAACATCAAATTCGACGGAAACTTCACAGCCGCCAGCTTCTTGTGTCCGCCTTGCCCGGCGAGCAACAGGAACAGCAACCCGCCGCCGCCAAACTCGTCAACCGCGGCCACTTCGCCGTCCAGCGCCAACGTCAGGCTTCTGCGGCTCGACAACTCGTAGATGCCGATCCCCCCCTCACGCTCAAAAACCACACGGTTCCCTCCGTCAACGAAGGCCACTCTCACCGGGCGCCTGAACCCAGTCCCCAGAAACTCGTGGCGCGTCACCCGGTATTCGTCCTCAGAGTCATCCCCAAGCCGCTCCATGAGCAGGAAGCGCTGTTCGTCCACTCCCGACACAATCGCTATTTTAGACCCGTCCTCAGAAAAAGCGCATCCCGCTATCACCGACAGCCTCGACCCTCCAGGCTCAAAGAAAAATATCCGCTTCCCGGATCCGTCAAGAACCTCCACTACGCCGTCCAGAGATCCGGCCAGCAGAAATCCGCCTGCCGCGTCCACGCAGGTGACCACGGCTCCAAAGTCGTACGTCCACGCGACATTTCCGCCCTTGTCAAGCGCGGAGATCGAATTCTGCTCGCTGTTTATCAAAAACATCCTTTTATCCAGAAAGAACGGATATCCTCGCGATCCGTCCTGCATCTCTATGGTCATAACCGGCGCGTTCAGTGGATCCTTCACTTCTATCTTGTCGGGGATCGCGCCGTATTCCGCCCAATAGTCTTGGGACAAGGACACGCCTCCGCTCCTCGTCCGGTTCACCGTGAAAACGCCCTCCCTGTTCACATACCCGAAACGCTCCCCAAGCTCAAACGCCAACAGCGGACTCCCGACCGCGTCCGCATTGGACGCAGCCGGATGCGTCGTGGCCAACGAATGGATCCACCGAAACGCGAGCGCCGTCTCTTCGGGAATCGGACGCGCCGCGCCGAAAATATAAAAAGCCATGATCACAAAACCGCCCGCAATGAGGATCGACTTTTTCTTCGGCTCGCGGAGCCATTTTTTTAGTGTTTTCCCACTATTATACATAAAAGAAAGTATATCGTAAAAAAAAGACGCTTGTCAACAATGCGGACAATGAACCGCCCCGCTTCCTGTGGGAGCGGCGGGGCGGTTCATTGTTTTTTATATTCTTTGGGATCATTGCGCAACCTTTACAGCGTCCGCTTCGGACGGCGGTGAAATGCAAATTCAGCGCATTTCGGGCGGCTGCGCGGAGACATGCGCCGAATCGGGATCGCCGCCAGACAACAGCAACATCCTTTCTATCGCGTCAACAACCTCATCCGGCGTGGACGCTCCGGCGGATACGCCGACAGTGGCGTACGTTCCCCGCAGAAACGCTTCCGGTATTTCACGGGCTTTTTCAACAAGCGCGACAGGCTTGCCAGGGCTGGCTCCACTGCCTGCGGAACACGCCGCCTCAGCTACGGCGGACAGACGCCGCGTATTCGCGGAATTTCTCCCGCCCGCAATGATGATCGCATCCGCTTTTTCGCACAGCGTCTTCAGCGCGTTTTGCCGCTCTTTTGTCGCGGAACATATGGTGTTGTATAGTGTTATATGGGGAAAGACCGTTTGCAGCGCATCGCATATCGCCGCATAATCTTCCGCCGCCAAGGTTGTCTGCGCAATCACGGCTGTCTCCGCCAGCGGCTCCCCGGCGAAGAGAAGGCGGGCGTTTTCCAACGCGTCGCGGACGTTTTCCACCACGATGCTGTCGGGCGCATACCCCTGTATGCCGATGATTTCCGCATGGCGCTTTTCACCGGCAAGGAAAACGCGGACGCCCGCTTGGGAAAGCTCCTTTGCAAGCGTCTGACTTTTCTTCACCTTGGGGCAGGACGCATCCGCAATACGGAAGCCCCGCTCCTTAAGCCGCGCCTCCGCTTGGGGTGTGACGCCGTGGGCGCGTATAACGACAACCGCGTCCTGTTCGTCGGCGTTCTGTGCGTCCGCGTCTTCTTCCAACACTTCAACGCCGCGCGTTTTTAGGGTTTCGAGTACAACGGGGTTGTGAATAAGCGGACCCGCCGTGTATACCTTTTGACAGGCGGCGGCTTCACGCAGGGCGATGTCAACCGCCCTGCGTACGCCCGCGCAAAAGCCTAACACGGAAGCCCGAATGACATTCAAGGCTTTTAGGCCGTGGCGGCGGCCGCAGCCGCTCCTTTAGCCTGCCGTTTTTTTTCCTTCTTTTTAGCGCAAATATCCCAGAAGTTCACAAAACCGCACGCGATAAAGATAGTTGAATACACGCCGCTCGTCATGCCGATGAGCAGGGCAAGGGCAAAGTCTTTCATGGAGCCTGTCGTAAAGACGTACAAGGCGACGACGGCGAGCATGGTCGTCACGGTCGTGATGATAGTGCGCCCAAGCGTTTCGGTGATGGAACGGTCAAGCGCGTCAACTAAGGGAGCTTCGGGATAGAGGCGCTGGGTTTCACGAATACGGTCGAAGATGACGATGGTGTCGTTGATAGAATAGCCTAGAATGGTGAGGATCGCCGCAATAGTGGTGGTGTTGAACTCCATGCGCGTCCATGTAACAAACGCCACCATGATGAGCGCGTCATGGGCGATGGCAAGCGCCGCTCCAATAGCGTACTGGGGCTTGAACCGGATGGATGCGTACGCCAAGATAAGCAGCAAGGTCAACGCCATAAGAATGCCCGCCTGATGGGAAAGAGTTTGCGAGAAGCGCGATCCGACATAGTTGGAACTTGTCACCGCCACGCCGTCGACGCCCGCGTTCAATTCCGGGCTGGTTTCCAATGCCGTTATGATAGACTCGGCAGGCACTGCGCCTTCCAGCTCGCTGTCCTGCATACGGATCATAAAGCGGCGTTCTTCAGGCTGTCCCAGCACCTGCACTGAAACCTCGCCCAAGGATGAAAGGCTCCCGCGCACCTGCTCAATTGAGATCGGCGCCGCGTTCAGGGGAAGGTAATGCACCACAAAAGGCTCGGCGCCGAGTTGAGGGTTGCCCGCCGCGCTTTGCACAAAGAGCGAAGTCTGAATATCCGGGGGAGCGGCTGCCGCGACATTGATCCCGCTTACGCCGGAAAGGGCGGCGGCTATGGAACCGATGGCAGTATATTCCGCGTAGGGAAAGGGATAGGTTTTTCCTTCAACTCCCGAACCCGATATAACGATATACAGGGTGTTTCTATCAAATGAAATGGATGCGTTGCCCGCTCCATTGTACGTCAGCCGGAGCGCCGGTGGCGCAAACTGCACTTCCTGAATAAGACCCGCCTGAAAGTCAACGCCCAGATTGAAACCGCCTTTCAAAACATAACCTGTAAGACCCGCGCCAATCAGTACAACCGAAACAATCGCGCACGCCAAAAACGCTTTTGAGAAACGTATGATTTTTTTCATTATGTAATCCTCCAGCTCACGGAGACTTTCTTGCTGCCGAGAACATCCGTGCCAAAGTCGAAGATGAGGCGGGACACGAACAGCGCGGTGAATACTGACGAGACAACGCCTATCGCCAAGCTGACCGCAAAGCCTTGTATGGGTCCCGAACCAAGCTGCGAGAGGAACAGCGCCGCGATAAACGTGGTGATGTTTGAGTCCATGATCGCCCAGAACGCCTTGTTGAAACCCGCGTCAACCACGGCTTTTCTGCTTTTTCCAAGCCGCATCTCTTCTTTCATGCGCTCAAATATAATGACATTCGCGTCAACCGCCATACCGATGGTCAAAATGAATCCCGCGATGCTCGGCAGGGTAAGGGTGAAGTTGAACGCGGAAAGGATGCTGAACATGAGGAAGATATTCAGAATCTGGGCTACCACCGCGTTGACGCCGGAGACTTTGTAGAAGAGCAGCATGAAGATCATGACCGCCGCCAATCCGCCGACGAGGGCATATAACCCTTGCCTGATCGTATCTTCGCCCATGCTCGCGCCTATGTTTTGCTGATTGACAACCTCCAGTTGCACGGGCAGAGCCGCCGTTCTCAGGGTCAGCGCTATGTTGTTCGCCTCGTCCAAGCCGAAACCGGTCAAGCGCACGGACTCGTGAATGCCGCTCTGAATAGTCGCCTGGGATTTCACGCGGTCGTCAAGCACGATGGCGAGTTGCTTCCCGACATTCGCGGACGTGAGCTTATAGAATATCTCGCCGCCTTCATCGTCAAGGATAAAGGTGACTTCCGGCTTGCCGTCAACGTCGCCGCGGTCGACAACCGCGCTCTTGATGTGGTTTCCGTCCAGTCCGATCTCTTTCTTGACCGCGGTATAGCCGGTGAACTCGTCAAGACCATAGCGGTCTTTGGTATAAACGCCTAAAATCATAACGTCATCTGGAATGATTGTAGGATCAATGAGGTTGCCCGTTCCGTCAAAGGTGCTTGTAGGATGCTCACTGTAGTATTGGCTGAACTTTTCAAACGCATCCGTGTCAACCATGCGGAAGGTGAGGCTGCCTTTTCCCATGATGATGTCGTTGATGCGTTCAGGGTCCGCGGTTCCGGGGATTTCCACATATATTTGATCCGTTCCCTGCCGTCTGATGACCGGCTCGGTGAGACCAAAACGGTCGATGCGGCTGTTGAGCACTTCAAGCGCCCTGTTCATGGCATCTTCACGGTCGGCGTCGGTCAACGGATGATCCGTTATCTCCTGAAGCGCGTCCATGTTGGTCTGAAGTACAATGCTCAAACCGCCGGAAAGGTCCAAACCAAGCTGAACCGCGTTTTTTTGAAGGTTTTTCAGGGCGAATATCCTGTCACGGTAATTGGTTTCTATTACGTCAAGAGCCTCTTGCCTACTGGCGAAGGCGGAAAGCGTGGCTCTCGCGTTCCACGTTTCAGGAGCGGGAGCGCGAGATTCTTTTAAAATTTTTTTCGCCTGTTTCTGCAAAAAGAGGAGCTTTTCAGGCGCGTCGCCGCCCGCCTTCGCGTTGTCAAGCAGAAGCTGCAAATCGGCTTGCGCGGTTTGGGATGCGTATATCTTTATCTGCTCTCGTGAACTTAACGCCAAAGCCTGTTCATCTTTGGGAATCATAAAATACCAGCGGATAGTCGGGGACAGAAAAACCAAACAAAGCGCAACTACCGCTAGAATAATGAAGAAACGGTAGCGTTTGCTCATGGCTTCTCTCCGCCGCCCTTCTCATCTTTTTTTTCTTCGATCTTTTTTTGTTCTCCGTCTTCGTCGTCATCCGCTTCTTTAGCCGCCGCCTCAACGCTGGAAACAGCCGAGCGGCTGAACTCCATCTTGGTGTTCTCATCGACTTTAACAATAACAGAAGCCTCTTTGACTTTTTGGATAGTCCCGTGAACGCCGCCTATGGTGACGATCCTGTCGCCTTTTTTGAGCGCGCCGAGCATTTTCTGGGTCTCTTTCTGTTTTTTGTTTTGCGGTCTGATGATGAGAAAGTAAAATATCCCTATGATCAAGATGAAGGGAACAAAGGAAACAAGCGCGTTTCCGCCCGTCGCGCCACCGGCTGCGGCGTCAGGCGCGGCCATAAGCAAGGCGCGGTGAAATGAAAATACTGAAAAAAGTGCTGAGTTCATACTGTAACTTCCTTAATATAGAAAAAATATAAAATATACGGTACCATAAAAAAGAAGAACTATCAAGAGGGAAAGTTGAAGCGCCTGAAATAGACGCGCGTTTGCATGAGACGCCGGCTTGCCGCTGAGTACGGTTGACTAATA
>JAIRLZ010000267.1 GCA_031259035.1 Treponema sp.
ATAAAATGCACAGCATTTTGTTTTAATTGCTTGCGCAATTAGGAAATAACATGACCGTTTGGTCATGTTATTTCTGAACAGCGCCTAATGTTCCTTACGCGACATTCCAGTCCGCCTTAAAGCAAACATCAAGTTCGCTACAGCCGGACGGGCGCGCCGGCAAGGGAAGCCGCGACGCTGTTGAACGCCTCCAGCAACTCCTTCTTGTCTATTCCCCAATTCCGCCCAAAACGCTCGCGCAGTTTGCCGGCTATGTACATGAATCTTTCGAAAACGGCGCGCGCATCAGCGCGCGCGTCAGTGTGCGCGTTAGCGTATGCGCTTTCGTTTCCCGAAAACAAAACCGTAGCGCAAACCGCGCCGCGATTCACCAAAAGTTCCCAAAAACGAGCGAAATTTTTGATGCGATCCAATTCTTGACATGAAAGAGCGGAGGTTTCCAGCACATCATAGGGTGGAATTTCTGAAAAACAAAGTCCGAGTTCCCCGGCTTTACGGGCAAGAGGTGTTCCGGGAAGGCATTTAAGGATGCCAAGTTGGATTTCCATCCGATTTTCACGGTTTTCGGGAGATCCGCATCTGTTTTCGCCGGACAACGCCTGCCAAAGCCGGTTGAAGCCGTTTGCAAACGAGGCGAAATCTTCACCGGGAAGGCCTGCGATGAGGTCCGCATGAATAACGGCGTTGGTTTTTTCGCGTAAAAATACGATATGTTCCAATTCTTTTTCCGGATCGCTTTTTCTGTTGATAAGAGCCGATGTTTTGGCGTTAAACGTTTGTACACCGACTTCAAGCCGGAGCGAGCTTGGCGGAAACCGCATCAATAATGTACGCAATTCCGTGGGAAAACGTGAAGGAATCATCTCAAAGTGAACGTAATGACCCGCTTTGTGATCGTGCCGCCGCGCTTCGCGCGCTTGTTCCAGCCTTGCGAGAAAGAACTCTAAAATAGACGCAGCGCGGAGCGTGTCCAGATTAAAGGTTCTATCCAGAAACTTAAATGCGCGGGCGCCTCTTTGAAAGAGGTCTTCCATATATTTAAGGAAAGAGGCGAGCGGGAAAAACCGTACCGTTTTATCAAGGCTGCTCATGCAGAACTCACAGTCGAAAGGACACCCGCGAGACGCTTCCACATAGGTGAGTTTGCGGGTCAGATCCTCCTGCGTGTAGAGCCGGTAGCCCGGATCAATGGCCGCAAGATCAACCGGTTTTGCGGCGATGAATTTGCCGCAAACGCTTATGGCCGATGGAATTGTTTTTACGCTTGGTTCGGCGTGGCTCCCTTTCAGGATGTGCGCGCAGAGCTCGCGGAACACAATTTCGCCCTCGCCCCGAACAACATAGTCCGCGTACCGGAAAAGCGGCGCGTTTTCGTCAAGGCTTGAGGCTTCCGGTCCGCCGAGAATCACGACGGGGCGCCTCTGTCCCCATGTTTGAAAGGCGGCTTCAAGGAGTTCTTTGGTCGCCACATGGTTCCAGATGGCGACGGAAAGGCCCAGAATACGCGGGTTTGCCTTCAAAATAGACTCCAGTTTTTCCGAAAATGGCTGTCTAATCGCAAATTCAAGAATTTCAGCCTCATGTTCGTATTCACCGAGATTCGCCTTGAGCAATCGAAGCGCAAGGCTGGGGTGTATCCATTTCGCGTTGATGGTCGCAAGAAGAATAACGCCCATTTTTGTTACAATTTTTTCACAAGACTCATAATAGGTCTGATTGTTGAGGAAAAAACCACGGCAAAAAGGATCACGGCGCCGCCTATCAACGCCGAAGGAGACGGGATTTCACCCATAGCGGCAAGCACCCATAGGGGGTTGAGAACGGGTTCGATTGAAGCGGTGAGCATGGCTTGAATCGCGTTTATCCGTTTAATGCCGTAGGAAAAAAGAAGGGAGGCGCAGCCTATCTGGACAATGCCCATAAAGGCGACTGCGGATGTCGAGGAAAGGGTGAAGGTTGGGAAAGACAGAATAAAAAAGGGCGCCGCGAACAATGCGGTGACAATATGCGAGACCAGCATGGAATTCGAGGGATTTCCATTTTTTTGCATACGCATAAACACCGAATTAGCCCCAAAAAGGACGCCGGAAACAACCGCCAGAATATCGCCCGCAAAGGCGCCGGTTTTCAGTCCGTCCTTGAAAAAAAGGAGCATGCCCCCAGCCGCGAGCGCAAGCGCGATCCAATGCTCCCAGCCGGGCTTTTCTTTTATAAGAAGCCACGCCAACAGGCATGCCCATATGGGCGCCGAGTATTGCAACAGTATCACATTTGCGGAAGCGGTGAGCTTGTTGGCAATGACAAAGGTGATCATGACGCCCGCATAACAAAATCCAGCGGCAAACATCGCGGACATATCGCTTTTTCCTCGCATATGTACAAACGCCCTTTTTTGAGGGAACAACAATTTTATCGCCAGCATAAAAAGAGCCGCAATGAAGCTCCGTCCGCCCGCAATGACGACCGGATGCCAGTCAAGCAGCTTGATAAAAAGACCGGATGTACTCCAACAGATCGCGCACAGCGCAACCGCAATCTGTCCCGCTCCCTGGTGGGGGATTTTTTGTTTTTGAAACATGGCGTCCATGATCGAACATTGCAAAAGAAATGTCAAGCGGCTTCAAGCTGTCAAGCGTTTGCCGGGGATTCCGCTTCGTTTTGTCACCTGCGCGCCGCGTACAACGCGCCGCGTATAACGCGCCGCTTGCCTCACGCGGAGGCAAGCGCCAGCTTTTTTTTCAACCGTTTCACTTTTGATAACGCAGGGTCTCGCGCAATGGCTTCGCGGAGCATTGCTTGGGCGTCGGCGACCTGCCCCAGCGTGAAAAGGCTTTCCGCCATTGACCGCAGCCAGCGGGCTTCCTCTTTGGGCGCAAATCCCAGTTCAAGCATCGTTTTCATACATGAGATCCATGTCTTGTCATCAACGGAAGGCCGGAGCCTGATTCGCACCAATTCCTTGAGGAAAATTTCAACGTCAACGGCAAAATGCTTGAAGTAAGGGAGACGGCGTTCTTCCCGCACCAGCTCGGCCAGAAGCGAAAACGCCTCATAGTAGCATTGCCGCTTGTCAAGCTCTTCGGCAAGCACGTACGCGCCGTCCATCCAGTCCCCGCGCTCCAGATGTTGTTTCATAAGGAAGGCAAGCCCGCCCTGCGCGCGCCAAAGGACAAGCGCGGACGCTTCCTGTTCATGGAAAAGATCCCACAGCACCAATTTCGCCAGACTCGCCGGATCATCCGCTTTTGAAGCGAGAAAATCACGATAATTGAATTCTTTTTTTCGGGCGTTATGGGAGAATAATCTATCGTATTCATAGCGGCTCGCGCTGTTGGACAACACTTTATATGCGGTGATAAGCCGCCGCATCCGGGAGCCGTCCGCGCTGCCGGCAACGTCGGGGTGAAGGCGCTTGGCTTTTTCACGGAAAGCTTTTTTTATGGAAGAAAAAGAGGCGTCCGGTGTTACGCCGAGAAGAGCGTAGTAATCGTCCATACAGATTACGCGCCTATACGCTTTGCCATAGCTTCCGCATGGTCATTTCCCAAAATTATTTCGCTTCTATTGACAAACAACCCTTCTTTTTCCATCACCGACATGATGTTGAGCAGCGCCCTGTTGGTTCTCATGCATTTTTTGCCGAGGAACGCCGCGCCTTTCTTTCCCCCAAGTCCGCTTCCTTCACTCAAAATTTTATGCAGTTTATCCGGCAGTTTAACGGAGAAAAAAGAAAGCGTCTCAACGGCAACGGCTATGTACTCATAGGCGGCCAGCTTGAATCCGTCCTCTGTCCATGCGTCGATAATGTCAGCGCGATGACCCATCGCCTCAAAACCCTTTTGCAAACGGACGCAGTACTGCGGAACGCCGCGCTTTTGAGCGGGAACACTCACAATTGCTATTCTCATACTCAATGCCCTCACTTGAGCTTGCTCCAAAAGCTGCCGCCCTAAGACGCATTTTGGAACAGCTTCATCTACTATACAATAAAACCAGAGGTTTTGCAAGTAAAAGGCGCCTAATGTTCCGGCTGTTTGCGAACCTTCGGTTTGCGCCCCTACGGGACGACGGCGTTTGGGCGGCGCTATAAAGTGTTTCGCATCCCTTTGTTAGGGCGCCTCCTCATTCGCTCCTTCCGCGCTCCCGGCTTGGGCTTTCGGCGCGTCTCGCGTTTCGCGGGGCGGCAACTTGGACGGGCTGAAACGCCGGCGAACGCCATGACGCTGCGGCTTTGCAAGACCGGCGCGTGACTCAAAAACGTGGGGGGAACAAACGCGAACATATGAAACGATGTTTCACTTTTTTGACAGGTTTTTCTTGAAAAATTGAAAAAGTGTGGTTGGTATGTGAGGCTGTTCCAAAACTGACGCCATAAGGCGCGTT
>JAIRLZ010000049.1 GCA_031259035.1 Treponema sp.
CTCGCCCGGTTTACCGTCATGGAGGCGGCGGTTAACTCCTTAGGTATGGCGTATATCCCCCCCCCCCCCCAAGGTGTCACTGGCTTCATCGTAGCGGTACAGATTCAGGGCGTCGGGCCAAATTTTCTCAAGATCGGCGATGTTCAGGAGTTCGTTGATCGGAGACACCTTGCCGGCCCAGACCCGCCGCTTGATGTCCCCCACCCCCAGATAGAAGACATCCGGCGCGGTGTTGGCCGTTAAGGCCGCCTCTAACTGGGGCCAGTATTGGTCCCCCGCCACGTTAAACTTCACCGTCACCTGGTTCTGTTCCTGGAAGCGGTTGATCACCTCCTGGTACATCTTCTGCTCATGTTCCTGGGCAAAGATCCCAACGGTCAGTACTGGCTTCTCAACGGCGGACCCGCCAGCAACGGCATCCGCGCCGCTTTTCTGTTTTTGACATGCCGCTGCGAAAACAAGCGTCAGCGCGAATGCGCAAACAACCGATTTTTTCATCATAATCCTCCTCAATGGATATAACGTTAACGTTCACTCTATGAGTGAACGTACACATTAAACAATGGTTTTCTCCATTTGTCAACATTTTTTTTATTCACAGTGGAATCTAATGCCGCGTCCTAAAGGGCGCCTCTTCAGGACAGGGAGGTTCATTGGAATAATGCAAGTTTTCTGGAATGTTGCAAAATATCAATAAAGTACGACGCAACTGCGTATAACATGTTTGGCGGGGCGCAGATCCGTTGCGGGTCTAGCGCCTCACTTCACCACCTTTTGCCAACTTTGGGCGCATTCCTGCGGAACAATGAGCGACGCATACGCCGTCGCAAGCCCCGCATCTAGCAGTTTGTTGCGCTTCGCGCATAAAACCTCCTAAAATCGACTAAAAGGCGATTTTTTACCTTGCAAACTGCCAAAGCATACCCATTTATCGGGGTTTTTATGGCTTTTTCCAACGAAAAAACCATAAAAACCCACAAGTGCAATAGGCTGCTAGCAAAATGCCGCCGAACCTTTGGTTCGCCTTGTTGCATGGAGTCCCATTCGCGGCCCTTGTTTCGGACGAGGCTCCAAGACGTTTCGTCCGGCGACAGCGGCGCGGGAGCGCATAGTCGCGCATGTTTTTATCCCCGCCTTCCATTGAAAAAAACGTTTCGTTGCGTTATGGTTATAACATGGCTTTAACATCACGGTCTTTGTTGAAACACGGTTCGGCGCTGTCTCTTTTGACGTTCCTTTCAAGAATTTTAGGGTTGTTGCGGGAGATGACCAAGGCGAGACTGCTTGGAACATCCGCCCTATCAGACGCTTTTTCGGTGGCTTTCATGGTGCCGAATCTTTTTCGCCGCCTTTTTGCGGAAGGCTCAATATCGGTCGCGTTTATCCCCACATTCAAGGAATATCTGCTGCAAAAGAGCAAACAGGAAGTGCGGGAATTCCTCTGTTGCATCCTTACGTTTTTGAGTTTTTTCGTCTCTCTGGCGGTTGCGCTGGGAATTCTAGCCGCGCCCCTTATCATAAACCTCTTTGGACTTGAAGAATTTAATGAAACCGTACTGCTTACCCGCGTCATGTTTCCTTTTTTGGCGTTTATTTCCATAGCGGCCCTGTTTCAGGGCGTTTTGAACAGCGTCAACTGTTTTACGCCCTCTGGTTTTGCGCCCATCCTGCTCAACATCACCGCCATCGTGTGCGCGTATGCGCTCAAAGACGTCGCCGGCAATCCGGCGCGGGCGATGGCCGCGGGAATTCTTCTGGGCGGCTTTTTGGAAGCCGCAATGCAAGTCCCCTTTGTCGTCAAACATGGGTTCACCTTCTTTTTTACGGGACTGAAAAAGGCGGTCAATCATCCGGGAACAAAGACCGTCCTGAAACTCGTGGGACCAACTATTATAGGCATGGCGGCGTACCAGCTCAACGACTTGGTGTCCACAGCCCTTGCCGGCAACGCGGGGGAAGGCGTAGTGTCAAGCCTCCAATACTCGCTGCGCTTGCAGGAGTTGATCCTCGGCGTGTTCGCCGTGTCCATTGGGACGGTGCTGTTGCCCGACCTCTCGGAACACGCGAAATCGGGAAACTGGGACTGTTACAACGACCGGCTGAAGTCCGCCATGCATATCATCGCGTTCATCACCATTCCCATCACATTTTTCGCTTTGGCGCAAGGCGAAAGCCTCATACGCCTTCTCTTTCAAGGCAGACGTTTCACCGAAACATCGGTGTCGCTAACCAAAACGGCGTTCACGTTTCATATACCCGCGCTCCTTTTCATCGCCTTAAACCGCATTCTTGCGCCCGCGTTTTATGCTCAGAGCGATTCAAAATCCCCGACCATTGCGGGAGTCATCTCCTTTGCGGTCAACATGGCGTTTGCGGCCGCGCTTGTCCGCCCCATGCGCGGAGCCGGCGTCGCGCTTGCCCTCACCATAGCGAGCGCGATCAACACCATTCTGCTCCTCACATTTCTAAAAAAGAATCCTCTTGTCAATATCAATCAAACTGTTTGGGCGACTTTTCTTTATGTTCTCAAGATGTGCTGTTTCTCAGCCGCGCTTATGGCGCCGCTTCTGCTTTTCAACCCCCTGCTCTTCGAACTATTCGCCCGGTACAACCGCTTTATTCATTACGGCGTTCCCCTTGTCATCACCGCGGCGCTGTATTTTTCCGCGGGCTTGGCGCTTCTTGTCATTACGAAGGACGAACAGGTGTACGCCCTGCTGCGGGTGATCAGGCGGAAAACGGCCCATTCGGATGCGCCGAACTCGTAAGGAACTGTTCAGAAATAACATGACCGTTTGGTCATGTTATTTCCTAATTGCGTAAGCAATTGGACTTGGGAGACAACCTTGTCGGTTGTCTCCCAAGTCCAATAAAATGCTGTGCATTTTGTTTATGAACAGTTCCTAACCCAGTCGCGGCAGGGCGGAAAAGGGATTACAACAGCGCGTCCAAATCAATTTCCGCGGCGATACATGGGACGATGATGTCGAAGTTTTCAAGTACAGCCGGATGAATCTCTCCGAACACGCCGATGGTTTTGCCGTGGCACACGACCGACGCGGCGCGGCCGGGAATAAAACGGCTGTCCGTTGATTCGTCCACCGTGTATTCGCGGGAAAGATAGTAGAAAAGCGTCTGAATTTGCGCGGTTATGGCGTTGAAATTCGCCTCTTTGCTCGCGCTCAACATACCGAGGTACTGCCGCGTGGCGGTACCGTAGTTTTCCGAAGGATCTTTGAACGCCACCTTGCCGGTTTCAAAGATGTGATGGGGGTACACAGCGTTGCCCGATACGGATTCGCTCATTAAAAGGGACGCGAGAACCGAATCGCGCGCGTACTCGTAGTTCTCCGTCATGGGATTGGCGATTTTAATGATGCGGCTGCCGTCGCCCAACACCTTGTCCACAAAATCTTTTCTGGAGCCGAGGTAATTGTAGATCATCTCCTGATACCCCAGCCCCACGAGTATTTCCTTGACCCTTCTGCTGAAGAGCGTTATGGGAGAAAGCCTCCCCACCGTGAATTCCTGCGGGCGTTCAGGCTTAAACGAGGCGAGACCCCGTCCTATCATCACATCTTCGGCGACATCTGCGGCGTGAAGGAAATCGTTGCGGTATTCGGGAGGATAGACCCGTACGCCGTCCGCATTAGCGGCGTCACTCGCGCTTACGCCGCCACGCTCAACATCACGGGCCTTTTCAGCCTTGCAGCCCATGCGCTCAAGCGCCGCGACGCACTCGTCTCCGCTCAATTTTTCACCCAGAAATTTTTCTATGCGCTCAAGGGAACAGAACACCGGCGGCTGAAAGTAGAAGGGCGTAGTCATCGTACGACCGAAGGGCGTGTCATAGCCGTATTCGACCGTTACCGGTTCAATGGTGTAGCCCTGATCCGCCATATCGCACGCCATGATGGAAGCCGCCAGAGTTACGGACGGCTGATCCGTACCGGTCAGTTCCACAAACAGATCCGTATCGCCCACCTGAACCGCGCCAATGTCAGCCGAGTTGATGATAG
>JAIRLZ010000082.1 GCA_031259035.1 Treponema sp.
CACCCAAATCCTTGGCAGCCTGGACAACCGGCTTTTCCCGTCTCTCCGCCAGCGCCACCGCCTCAGCTTCGCATTCCTTCTGGTATACCCGCCGTTTTTTCTCTGCTTTACCCTTCTTCTTCTCTCCTTCTGTTGTATTACTCGCTTGTCTTTCTGTCTACCTGTTGGGTAAAGTCCAATATAACGCGGAAAATATATCGATTCATGAGCAGAGTATAGAAGATATTGTCCAAAACATATTTGGTGTCCAAAACATATTTGGCGGCGGATAAGCGGTTGCAATATGGCGCCATTTAGTTACAGCGCGTATATCACATGGAAGAAAGGCGCGGAAAAGACACCGACATAGAGCGTAAGCGCGGCTTGTGAGAGTGGCGGCAACCGCATAGGCAAAGGGGAGGCGTTCCAGTGGAACGCCTCCCCTTTGCCGCAAACAACCCATATATGAGGCTGACACGATTTGAACGTGCGACCTTCAGATCCGCAATCTGATGCTCTATCCAGCTGAGCTACAACCTCGTTACAAACAACACATTTTTTACTTTTACAAGCGCAATGCGCATCGCGCTTGCACGGTTCCTAAAAACACGGAGCAGAGAGGATTCGAACCTCCGTTACCCTTTAGGGGTAAAACTCCTTAGCAGGGAGCCACCTTCGGCCACTCGGTCACCGCTCCAATAAACGCCGCCTTTTTCTATCAAAAAAACGCTGGCTTCGATTGCCCAAAACGGAGAGAGAGGGATTCGAACCCCCGGTACCTTGCGGCACAACGGTTTTCAAGACCGCCTCCTTCAACCACTCGGACATCTCTCCAAGAGATTTTTTATAATAGTGGAAAGCCCCTTTTTTGTCAAGAGCGTCCAGCGCAATTTCATTAAAATTGAAATGGATGCGCGCCTTTCGCTCCCTTGTAAAAGTTTCATAACTGGTTATAATAGCGCATAGTATGCCTACAAAAAAGACAAGGGTGTCGACAACCAAAAGGAAGACCACAAAGAAAACAAGGGCCGGCAAGAGATCGGCGAGGTCCAGAAAGGCGTCCAAATCAATACGGACGTTTGCCGCCGTCATTATTGTATTCGCGGCGTTGTACTATATTTGGCAGAACTACGGGGATACTATAGGGGATTTCGCGAATTCGATTGGCATTGATTTCCCGAACGCGCCCGGAAAAACCGGGACGACCGTCGCGCCAACGCCGCCTCCTGCGGGAAACGCCGCCTTGCCGGGCTATTCGGAAGCGGACAAGATACGGATTTATTCCTTTAATATACAGATATTCGGCGCGTCGAAAATGAAGAAGACTAAAGTCGTTGACGTGCTGGTTGATATTATTTCCCATGTGGATGTGGTCGCGGTTCAGGAAGTGCGCTCGACAAGCGATGAGCCTGTTCAGCAGTTTATGAGGCTTTTGCCCGCGCGGTACGATTATGTTCTTGGGACCCGGGAAGGAAGAACCGCGTCAAAGGAGCAGTACTGGGTCATTTACAACACGGAAAAACTCAGCGTCGTTGACAGCGCGACGTACGATGATTCGGATGACCGGTTTCAGCGCAATCCTCTGGCGGTTTACTTCCGGACCAATGACCGGTTCGATTTCATCTTGATAGACAACCACATTCAGCCGTCCGACGCGGAGAAAGAGATCGCCGCCTTGCCTGAAGTCATCGGGTATTTTCAGCGTATGTGGAACGAGACCGACGCGCTTGTCGTGGGCGACTTCAACGCGGACGGAAGTTATTACAACGAAAACAACCTTGCAAATGTGTTTCCAGATTCGGATTATCAGATCCTCATTACCAATGAATACAATACAACCGTGGCGGAAAGTGACAACACCTATGACCGGTTCATAATCACCGCGTCCTCGAAAGAAGACTTCACCGGCAACTTCGGAGTTGTGTACTACGATGCGATCTACGATTTTCCTTCTTTAGGCATAGAGCCGAAAGAGGTGAGCGATCACTTTCCGGTATGGGCTGAATTTTATATTGACCGTGACACGGATTAGACGGGCGCCGTTTATGCCGAATAAACGCGCGCTATTCGTCCGCGCCGTTCGTTATTCCATACCGGTATTGCTGGGCTATCTGGCTATCGGCGTCGCCTTTGGCCTTCTTCTGGCCGACGCGGACTATCCGTGGCAGCTTTCGCTTGTGATGAGCGTCGTGATGTACGCGGGAGCGGGACAGTATATTGCGGTGGGGCTTTTCGCCGCCGGCGCCGGGCTTATGGAAGCGGCGCTGGTGCAGTTTGTGGTGAACGCGCGGCACATGGCGTACGGCTTGACCATGCTGAAACGCTTCAATATGACCGGCGCGTTGAAATATTACCTTATATTCGCCCTGACCGATGAGACATTCGCCCTGCTTTCTTCCTTGCCCGCCGGTCCGCAGAGCGCGCGGGATGCGCGAAGCGGACAAGAACATGGTCAAGCTGAGACGCTGGAGGAACGCGCGTGGTTTATGTTCTATGTGTCGTTGCTGGATCACGGATACTGGACGGCCGGTTCGGTTATTGGGGCGGCTGCGGGTTCTCTCATTCCGTTTAACATGGACGGCATAGGGTTCGCGCTGACCGCTCTGTTCATCGTATTGTTAATAGAACAGATATATAGGATAAAAAAGCCGCTTGTTTTTGTTGTTTCCGCCTTTATTGCGGTCATTGCGGCGACTGTGTTCCCAAGCAGGCTTTCATTGCTTATGGGCATGGTGATTTCACTGGTTGTCGTACAGTTCATACAAAATATGAAAGGAGTAATATATGGAAAAGATAGCGAGTTTTCAGGTTGATCATCTGCGCCTAAAGCCGGGCGTCTATGTGTCCCGTCAGGATCGGTTTGGGGAGACAATACTTACCACCTTTGATCTTCGTTTTAAGGAACCCAATAAAGAGCCGGTCATGGATCAGCCGACGCTGCACACGCTTGAGCATCTGGGCGCGACGTTCCTGCGTTCCCACGAAGAGTGGGCGGATCGCACGGTGTACTTTGGACCTATGGGGTGCCGAACCGGTTTTTACGTCATTTTTGAGGGAAAACTCGAATCAAGTGACATCCTGCCGCTTTTACGGGAAATGTGCGATTGGATTTTGGATTTTGAAGGAGCCATTCCGGGCGCGTTGCCTGCGGAGTGCGGCAACTACCTTGAGCAGAACCTCACTATGGCGCAGTGGGAAGCAAGACGCTATGCCGAATTGCTGAAAAATCCCGCCCGCGAGAACCTAAACTATCCGGCATAAAATGGGGAATTTCAAATCCTTGAGAACTGCGCGGGCAGTTTTATTGACTGAAAGAGGGCGCATAACTTTTTGTACGGCGCTTCATGCCGCATGATCCGTATGAAAAGATCATAGTTCCTATTCGATCTGATTTTGATGGTTTTTCCGGCGCAGTCTGACGCCATTCTGTTATTGAATTCCGGGAAGAACTGTTTTTTTTGCGGTATAAAGATGCATTCGTCTCCGTCAAAGCGAATTTTGGCGATATTTTGAGGTATGGGAACGAGGAAAATGAGAAAATCAGAATCGCCGCCTCCAAGTGTCAATGACCAGCCCGCGCTGATGGTATGCATGTTCCGCCATCCTATGTTGGTGTTTTGATCCTCCACAAAGAGCGATAGAAACGCCGGTTCAACGGCTTTTTGTGAACAGATGAGAAAAAACGTGCGATCAAGAGATTGCAGCGTATATCTGCATAAGAACATAAAAGCGAAAGTCATACAGAAAAAGGCCGCCGAAACAAGCGTCACGATTGCCGGCGAAAGCTGCGGCATCTGAAAAACGGCTTTTGGATGTACCTGTACGATTGAAGAAGCCGGGCTTTCAGGGGTGATAATTTTGGCTTTTCTCTCCGCCGGCGCCGGCGTATCCGCCAGCGTATCCGCCAGTGGTTGCGGCTCAATTGCTTTCACCGCCGGGTCCGGCGCCGAAGGCGGCGGCTGTGGCTCTGTTGCGGCGGGCGCCGTGGGCCCTCGTCCGGCGGACGGGCGGGCGGGCTGTGGCGCCGGCGTATCCGCCAGTGGTTGCGGCTCAATTGCTTTCACCGCCGGGTCCGGCGCCGAAGGCGGCGGCTCTGCTGCGATGGGCGCCGTGGGCCCTCGTCCGGCGGACGGACGGGCGGGCTGTGGCGCCGGCGTATCCGCCAGCGTATCCGCCAGTGGTTGCGGCTCAATTGCTTTCACCGCCGGGTCCGGCGCCGAAGGCGGCGGCTCTGTTGCGGCGGGCGGACGGATGGGCGGCGCCAGCAGGTTCATCCACTCAAGCGAAGCATGTATTGTGGAAAACCGCGGCGCCGCTTCCGATACGCTATTCCGCGCATTCGCCGCGTTGGTAATGAGTACAACTTTTTTAGGGCGTCCGCTGGCAAGGGACTTGATGTAGGCTGCCGCAAAGTCAAGCGCCTTCGCAGGGTTGGATGCAACAGACGTCTTACGGAGGGACCCCACTGCGGCAATGACGGCGTTGAGGTCGTCATTGCCCATGATCCGGCGGGACAATTCTACAGCAACCGCGTCGTTAAAGCCTATCAAATGAAAGGTGTCGCCGAATTTAACCTGTTCTTTTATGAATGTTCCAGTAATAAAAGCCTTGACTTCATCGTTTGCGTTTGTGGCATCCAACAGTACAATAATATCATAAGGGCCTCGAACTTGTCCGTAGCATAAAGAGAATGTGTATAAGAAAAATAGCAATCCCCATAATCTTTTCAAAGCTTCTCAAAAAATTCTTACAAACCATGCGTCAATCATAGAAAATAGGGCATAGAGGTATTATTCGATGAAAACACATTCCTTTTTCATTAGGCCATCCATAATCTACACCTTATTTTCCATTTGTTTTTCTTCCGTTGAACTCATGTACAAAACAACACAGAAAAAACTGTTTCAAACCCTCGAAATGGTCTCTCCCGCACTATAGTTCTACGGCGGAAATAAGTTTCACCGTATATGACACTTTATCGTCGCCTATCGCAAACTCAAAAGTATCTTCCACCGCCTTATTCAGCAGGGAACTGCCGAACGGTGAAAGATAGGAGATGATTTTGTTTGCGGGATCGGATTCCCAAGGACCTAAAATTGTAAATTCTTCTTCCTCATTGATATTGTTGTTTTTGAGCGTCACCTTGTCGCCGAATGACACACGTTTTGTATTCACAGACTTAGGATCAAATATCTGAGCGCGGTCGATTTCATCTTTTAGCTTGGCGACCGTAGAATTCAGAATCTCCTGTTTTTCCTTCGCGGCCTTGTACTCCGCGTTTTCACGCAGATCGCCAAGAGAAAGGGCGTATTCGATTTCCTTGGAGTTGGCGGGAACTTCCACGGTTTGGATATGCTCAAGTTGCTTCTGTTTTTCCATATATTTCGCCGCCGTGACAAAGAGTCCCCGCATAACGGCGGCGGTCTTTTCCTTGCCATCCAGAAACTTGAAGTCCGGACGCTTGCCGGCGATATGGGAACGCAGGGCGAGCTTGTCCGCCGGATCAAGGTTTTTCACATCGTTGAGAAAGGCGTAGAGTCTTGTAATGGCGTCGGCGTCCGCATCTTTTATGAACGAATACAGTATGCCTTCTTTGAACAGGATCGTGTATACCTGCTTGTTGGTCTTGCGGTTCTCGACCGTATCACGATGGTTTTCAATTTCACGGTACGTTACATCAAGGATGCGGATAAGCGTGATGAGTTGTTTTTCAAAAGAGATGTTGGCTTTCCTGAACCACGGCGCGTCGCCGCTATTCTTGAAAAACCAGACGACTGCATCGCGATATTCGCGGTAATTTTCAAAACAGGAGGTGACAAGGGCTGCGAGTTTGTCCTCAAATCCCGCTTGTTCAAGCGCGTCCAGCATCGAAGGCGACAGGGCTGTGGGAAAGAGCTTGAGGTAGATGTCCGTCCAGTTGGAAACGAAGAGCTTGATATGCCTAAGAAAATCTTCCCGCAACGACGCTTCTTTCAAGTTGAGAAACAGTTCTGAAACGTTGTCAATTCCGTCAAACACATCGGAAAAATTGACGTCCAACTTCATCCCCAGTTGGGGAAATTTTCCGGCTAAAGCCTTTACAATGAGGTAGGAAGCCACGACCTGTTCGTTTGCCTGCGACCAAGACTTTAAGCAGCCCGTAAAATACGAGAACATTTCGGAAAAATAGTCGGAGTCCGTCTCAAAATTTTTTTGGGACGCGCATTCCATCAGGGTTTTGGCGCGGTCAAAGAACGATTTCTCAGCCTTGAACCTGTTGTACAGCTTTTCTTCAATGGTGATGGGATGCTCGCGCACCGTGTAAACATCCGCGTTGTCCGGTGAAACGCCAAAAGACGGATTCACGTTCAGAATCTGCTTCGCTTTGGCGCTCCAACTCGCCCATTCGCCGGCGGAAAGCACGGAAGGCGAAAGCTCTTCCTTTATTCTTTTCATGGAACAGGCGTTGTCAAAGCTCTTTATCACGGTTTTCAACGACCACTCAACATCATCCTTCACTTTTTCGTACAGTTTTTCTTTTTTCCACGTGGCTTTCAGCACCCAGATATGATTCTTCGGCAGGGTTTGCAAGGCGTTGACCGCCATTTTCAATGACATAGCGTGTCCCCGCTGTTTGGCGAAGTCAATGACAATCTCGTCGCCCTTGATACGCGCGACGCGCCCCACGCCCCACGTCCGGTGGCACACGAAATTGCCCTTGTCAAAAGCGATGTGTTTCTCAAAATCTACAATGGCTTCATGTACATTCCGGTAATTCTGCTCTAGATTGGAAATGCGGATGTATTCGTTAAGTTGGCTGTGTTTCTCATATTTTTTCTGATAACATCGGACAATCTCCTTCCGCGCGTGATTATCCCGTTCATCGTAATCAAGGATGAGTTTTAGGATATTAATGGCGGTGTCAATGTCGCCGCGCTTCTCGCAGAAATCGTACACGCTTTGCAGGAGCAGAATAGCCTTGTCTTCGCTGATGATTTTTGCGGTCTTTTTCGAAACGTGCAGGAAAAAATCAATGTCTTCCGGACAGTAGTCAAGGAGTTTTTCCCAAATTTCCCGCACATTTGAGAAAAGTTGTTTATTGATGTACCGGTGCAGACTCTTTTTGTAGTAATCAACGGCGGAATCAATATCACCCGCTTCTTCATAATGTTCGGCAAGCAGTTTTACAATATCGGCTTCCTCAAAATCAACCTTGATTAACCGCTCCCAGATGGCAAAGGCTTTCTCTTCATCACCGTCGTTTTTGTAACATCCGGCAAGGGTGCGGAGCGCAAACTTGGATTCGCCATAGTCCAAAATCCGTTCGCACAGGTACTGAACAATGTTCCACTTGTGGTTGTCCGCGAATATGGTGACAAGGCTGGTGAGCGCGGCGTCGTCAATAAGCTGGCGGGACAGGGCTATCATGCCGGAAAGGTACAGGGCGATAATGCTGTTTTTGGTATGCACCAGATGTTCGTCGCAGGTTTTTTTAAGATCATCGTAGGCCCGTCCTTCGCGGGCTTCCTTAAGAATAAGATCAAGCTCCTTGAATTGGGTTGTTGAATAATTGCTGAGGGTGGCTCTGGTCCATTTTTCCTCGTTCAGCATTTCCTGCACATTTTTCAGGAGAGCTTCAGACATACGTGTTCCTCACTTAATATACTGATTATAAATTCCGGGATCGGTAATTTTTATCTTCAGCAGTGTTTCCTCGATAAGGGCCGGATCCTCCCGAATATTTTCATAATGATCGATAAGCCAAAAATACCGGTTTAAAAGCCTGGGTT
>JAIRLZ010000158.1 GCA_031259035.1 Treponema sp.
CGTCTCATCTTCGGCAACGACCCCTTCGGCATCCGCCGGAGCGCTTTCCTCCTCCACAAGAACGGGCGCCTCGCCTTCGGACAGCGGCGCGGAGGAATTTGGCGATGCTGAATTGATTCGAGCCATTGGATCATAGTCAGGATCCTCATTTGAAATTTTGTTTTCAATGAGAGGAAGCATCGTTACCGGATCAATGGCTTCCATTATACGCACCCTGCCCGGGTAACTCGCAGACAGGGCTATAGCGCTAGCGGCCTCTTTGGAGAGGAGCGTCAATACGCTGGCATTATCTAACGCCGCGACGACGACAACCTGGACGGTTTTACCATTCTCAAGATTAGTAACAATCACTACAGTATTTCTCGGAAAAGCGTTGGTGGCCGCGTAATAACCGGTACTAGGCAAAACGCCGTCAGGCGCCACCGCCGCGGCTCCTTCCCATATAGAAGCGCCAATAAGCATTCCGATAGCGAGGAGAAAAAAGAGCGCGCTGGCAACTAACTTGAAAATTAATTTCATACTAGTTCTTTTATCGACAAAGAAGCCGCGCGTCTAAAGATTTCCCGCCAATACTTCGCTGTTTTTACCATCCGCAACCCGTAGTCCGCAGACCGCGCGACTTACAACTTGACTTTTATATATAATCATCATATTATTGGTACAGTTATGATACATACTGAGAATTCTTTTTCCTATAACAACACCTATTCTTCAGATGCGCGTGATTTTATCATTGATAACGCAAACATAGGCATTTGGGAAATGCGCCTCCCCGATAAAACAGGCTCCTACAACAGGCAATACGAAAGAATACTTGGATATGATGAAGGCGAATTCTTCCGCAAAAACGAAGTGTGGGAAAATCTCGTGATGCCTGAAGATTTTGACAGGGTAAACCAGTTGATGGACAACTATCTCGCCGGCGCCGCCGCTTCGTACAAGACGCAGTACCGCATACTTCATAAGAACGGCAGTTTTATCTGGGTACATGACCAAGCTTTTATTGTGGAACGGGATGCGCAGGGGAATCCGTCGCGAGTCATTGGTATGATTGAAGACATAACTCACCTTAAATCCGATGAGGAGCGGATCAAAGAGCAGAAAGATCAGATAGATTTCATCTCAAAAATAGCGGGGTTTTCATATTGGGAATTGGACATTGACAGCGGGGCGATCTTTTTCAAAGGGCGCCAGATCATCACGTCGGAAACCGCCGTCTCTAAAAAGAACGTACAGAAACTTCGGGCATGGTTTAACATCGTACACCATGAGGATAAAAAACGAATAAAACTCGCGTTTTCCTCCTTATTGGCGGGTGAGACCGACTATTTTAACGAAGAAATCAGATTTTATGCCGCGGCCAACCCAGACACCTACTTCTGGAGTCAGGTTGTCATTCAAATCGTTGAATGGGGTGAGAAAGGCAGACCGACCCGCGCGCTCGGCGCCACTATTGACATTAACAAACTCAAACGAATCGAGGAGCAACTCCACGCGACCCTCATTCAAAAAGAACATTACAACGAACACCTCAAGACAGATATTGACACGGCGATGAGATCGCTGCAAGAAACCCAGGAATTCAACCAGCTTCTCCTTGACACCAATCCCGAAATAAGCCTGATTTTTAACGATAAATTTCAGCTTATTGACTGCAACGCGGCGACAGTACAATTTTTCGGCTATTCCTCCAAAGATGACATAATAAAAAACGAATCCGCAATCATCGCCAACTGCATACCGGAGCGTCAGGCTGACGGACGGCTTTCGATACCGCTTGCGGAGCGGCTCGTCTCCGTTGTTCAGACCGGCAGCCTTGATTTCGAGACCGAAGTGATTGCAGGCGGCAAACCGCATTCTTTTCGCATCATTTTCAAAAAAATACCGTATAAAGGGTCATTTGTGCTGGTTTGTTTCGGGCTTGATTTAACCCTTGTCAAGGAAACAAAACGGGAATTGCTTCATCAGGACAAGCTTTTGCGGATCATCAATGCGGAGGCGTCCCGTATAGTGATGACCGACGCCGCTTATTTTGACACTGTTTTGTGGGAATTCCTGCAAAACATTGGGCGAGGCGTTGAGGCGAACCGCATCCTCATATGGAAAAATCATGTTAATGAAAACGACAGATTGTGTGCCGACGCTATTTTTGAATGGTTTGAAGGCGTTCCTTCTTACATAGACCGTCAATCTTACGCCAAAGTGGATTATTTGCGGGACGCGCCGACATGGTACGCCGCGGCGAAAGAAAACAAGCACGTAAATCAGATTATAGAAGACTACCCGCCGGAGGAGCGCGCGCGGTTTGAAAAGCGCGGCGTAAAATCTACGCTGGGAATCCCCATTTACTTCAGAAATGAATTCTGGGGTTTTTTCAGCTTTGACGACTGCAAGACCGGGCGCATTTTTCCCCAGCAGGAAATAAGCATCCTTCATTCCGCGACAATTCTTCTTGTCGCCGCCATTTTGAAGAACGATACAACGCTCAACCTCATGAAAAGCAGGGAGGAGGCTATTTCCGCGTCAAGAGCAAAAACCGACTTCCTTTCCCGCATGAGCCACGAAATTCGCACGCCCATGAACGCCATTATCGGGATGACCACCATAGCAAAAAAAACGACCGACACGAAACGCTTGCAGTACTGTCTTGGCAGGATTGACATGGCTTCAAAACAGCTTCTGGGACTTATCAATGATATTCTCGATATGTCAAAAATTGAAGCGAACAAACTTGAGATTGTCGCAAAGGAATTCGACTTTGAAAAAATGATCCAGAATACGATAACCGTCATGCGCATCAAGTTTGAAGAAAAACGCCAAAAACTGATCGTTGACTTTGATTCGTTGTTTACACGAGCCGTTGTGGGCGATGAACTGCGTTTCTCTCAGGTTCTGCTTAACTTGTTGTCAAATGCGAACAAATTCACGCCCGAAGACGGAACCATTATCATCAGGATCATCCATACGCCAATCGGTGACACGCAGGTAAAGCTCCATGTCGAAGTGGCTGACAATGGGATCGGCATATCACCCGAACAGCAGGCGAAGCTCTTCCATTCTTTTGAACAGGCGGACAACAGCATCACCCGTAAATTCGGCGGTACGGGACTCGGTTTAGCCCTCTGCAAAAGAATTCTGCAACTTATGAATGGGGATATTTGGATTGAAAGCGAGGTTGGAAAAGGAACGACCTTTATTTTTGAACTGACGCTTCCCTACGGCAATAATTCGCTTCAGGAAATCGTTCTGAAGCCCTTTGGCATTAAAGCTCTGGTTATTGACGACAGCCAAGATGCGCTTGAATACTTCGCCCATATACTCTCAACATTCTCAATACCGTGCGACACCGCTCTTTCCGGCGCAAAGGGCGTCGAACTGGCTAAAAAGAGCTATGAGAACGGAGATGTATATAATATCGCGTTTGTCGATTGGCAGCTTCCCAACGAAAACGGGGCGGATGTGCTGCATGACATACGATGTATTGATAAAAATATCGCTCTTGTGCTCATGTCGGTTGCGGATTGGCCGGATATCGAAAAAAACATCAGCCCCGCAATCACCATCGACCATTTCCTGCCAAAGCCGGCGCTGCCGTCAACGGTGTACAATACTATTGTGAACCTTTCAAATCATACCGGAATCGCCGCGCAAAAAACGCCTCTCAATGTGGATTTCACGGGAAAATTTGAAGGCAAACGGCTGCTTGTCGCAGAAGATATTGAAATCAATCAGGAAATCTTGGGCAGCATCCTTGAAGAAACCAAAGTCTCTCTTGATTTTGCCAACAATGGAATCAAGGCGGTTGATAAATTCAAGGAGAAAGGCGAACAGTACGATTTAATCCTGATGGACATGCAAATGCCGGAACTTGACGGGATCGGGGCGACGCGACGCATACGTTCCTTAGGCACGGATGTCGCGGCGAAGATTCCCATTATCGCTATGACGGCCAACGCCTTCAATGAGGATATTAGCGCGTGTCTTGCCGCGGGAATGAATGGGCATCTGGCGAAACCCATTGACATCGCCGAGTTGATGGCGACATTGGCGCGGTATTTGCGCCGCTAAACCGTGCGTCGCGGCAGATATGTCCTTGACAGACTCCTGTCTTTGACAGCCGCCGGTGGACGCAATCACCCCAAATACTGCTGAATAAGATCCAATTTCAAGGCGCGTAATTTTTCCGTAATGGAAACTTTGTAAATATGGGGGTTTAGAAAACGCTTATAGCTTGAGTCAAAACTGTCAAGACCGCGTTGAACGCGGCCGCGTATATCAATAAGGCGTGGATTGTCAATGATCTGAACGCCTTTGTCGAGGCGGAGTTTTAGAAGCGGCTCAACGCCCCCCTCTATAGTATGGTAGAAATGCCGGTAATCCGCCGAAGTGTGCCACAAAACGTACTGGTTTCCCTTTTCGATTGAATCCTCTCCGTCAAGCCCAAGCGCGTCCGCGACGGTCATGCCGTTTGCGTCTGTAATGCGCCACACCTGCTTGACGCCCGGCATGGTGGTTTTGTCTGGATTATCCGAAAACTTCATGACCGGAATAAAGCCGCCCTTCCCGTCGTCGCGGGCGGCGAGTTTGTATACGCCGGTGAAGGCCGCTTCTTCGCCGCCCGTCACCATGCGGGTGCCAACGCCCCATGTGTTGACCGGAGCGCCCGCGTCTTTAAGCGCCTGAATAATGACCTCGTCAAGATCGTTGGATACGGTTATGGTCGCGCCGGTCAAACCCGCCGCGTCGAGCATCTTTCGCACCTCAACGGAGAGGTAGTGAATATCGCCCGAATCAAGCCGTACGCCGAAATTCTTGCCCTTTTCTACAAGTTTCTTGCCAACTTTAATCGCGTTGGGAGCGCCGCTTTTCAAGGTGTCGTACGTGTCGATAAGGAAAATGGTTTTATCAGGATACAGTTCCGCGTACGCCTCGAAAGCGGCTTCTTCACTCTCATGCGCCATGATCCATGCGTGCGCCATTGTTCCCATCGTGGGAATGGCGTACTCCTTGCCCGCAAGCGTATTGCTCGTGCCGTACGCCCCGCCGATAAACGCGGCGCGGGAAGCGCTCATGGCCCCGTCCGGTCCCTGAGCGCGGCGCAGGCCAAACTCCATGACCGCCCCCTTGCCCGACGCGAGCCAGACGCGCGCCGTTTTTGTGGCGACAAGGGATTGAAAGTTGATCACGTTGAGCGCCATGCCTTCGATAAGCTGGCACTCGATCAAATCCCCCTTGATCCTGACAAGCGGCTCCTGAGGAAAAACAACCGCGCCTTCGTCCATAGCCCAGAGCGATCCCTTGAACCGAAAATCTTTGAGGTAATCAAGGAAACCATCGTCAAAAAGGCGCAAGTCCTTCAAATAGAGAATATCATCCGGGGAAAAGGCGAACGCTTTAAGCCGCTCAAGCAATGTTTCAAGCCCCGCAAAGATGGAAAAACCGCCGGAAAAGGGTTGTTTCCTAAAAAACAGCTCAAAAACCGAACGGGATGTCATCTGATTCTTCCAGTAGCCGTGCGCCATTGTAAGCGAATAAAAATCCGTAAACAGCGCCGAAGCGGGCGCCAAAGTGCGTTCCATAGCACTTCCTTTAGTATTGCAAAATATCGGACGTCTTTATCATGCCGACGCCCGCAACTTCCATGGCGTTGAGAGCCTGTTCAACAGAGCCGTTGGGATAATCCACGCCGCGTACCGCGTCCGTAAAGACATAGGTCTTGTAACGCAGGCGCACCGCATCCATGGAGGTGTAAAACACGCAGTAATCGGTCGCCAGACCGCCCAGAAAAACCGTGGAAATCGAAAACGCCTTCAAGTAGCCGTCAAGACCGGTCGCAGTCTGCCGGTCATTCTCAAAAAAAGCCGAATACGAATCCAAAAGGGGGTTCGATCCCTTGCGGATGATAAGATTTGGCAGATCAAGGTTGAGGTCGTCGTGGAAACGCGCCCCGTACGATCCCTGAATGCAATGATCGGGCCACAAAATTTGGGACTGCACGGACCCCAGATCTATAAAGTCCCCCGCTTTCTTGCCGGGATGCGCGGACGCAAACGAAGCATGGTTCCAGGGATGCCAATCCT
>JAIRLZ010000254.1 GCA_031259035.1 Treponema sp.
GCATGGCGGCTTGACCGGAATGAGAAGCAAAAGGTAGTTGAGTGGCAGTTTACGACAGAAAACGCTCGTATAAAACTTCGCCATTTATACCCCGTCCTTTAGTTTGAACAAGCTACTAGTCTCCTTGAGAAACCAAATGAAGTTCAAATCTGAAACTCCCTTTAATTATTATTTCCATGTCATTACAGACATGGCATTTTATCACTGCCAACGACAGTGTATCCGGAGCAACGCCAAAGTCAACATTTCCCTCCGCTCAGGAGAACGCTCTACGGTTCAGATACCACACGGCTCTGCCGCGCGGAGGCTCATGTGCGTGAGTTCATGTCATCACGTCATACGGATCGTCCCCCAGCCTGCGATGCTGAATGGCTTCTAGGACATGCACAGGTTTTATTGCATCGCAGCCTTCGAGATCCGCGATGGTGCGGGCGGCGCGGAGGACGCCATGAACCGCTCTGCCTGAAAAGCCGAGCTTTTGTTCCGCCGCGTTGAGCGCCCGCTCGGCTTCGCCGGATACGGCGCAGTACCGCTCTATAAACGGCGGCGTCATGGCTGCGTTGCGTCTGATTGTGGCGCCGCCGCCGGCGTTGTCCTGAAACCGGCGGCGTTGCATTTCAACGGCGCGCAGCACCCGTTCCGCCGCCGCCGCGCTTGGCTCTTCGGCGTTTGAGCCGGTGAGAGGCGCATCACTCTGCTTGACCATAACCCGCAATTCCACCCGGTCAAGCAAAGCACCGCCGAATTTGCGCCAATACCGGTGGATTTCTTCGGGAGAGCAGAAGCACATGTCGCCAAGGCTACCGCCAAGGCTGTCGCCAAGGCTGTCGCCAAGGCTGTCGCCGGAGCCGTGTCCTGTCATGCCGAGTTTCCCGCACGGGCAAGGATTTGCCGCGAGTATGAGTTGAAAATCAGCCGGAAGGCGCACGGAACCCTCGGCGCGGGAGATGCTGATGACCCTGTCTTCAAGCGGTTCGCGCAGAGCTTGTAAAACATTGCTCCGGAATTCAGGGGCTTCATCCAAAAAGAGCGCGCCGAAATGCGCGAGGCTGATTTCACCGGGGCGCACGGTTTTTCCGCCGCCTAAAATGCCTTCGGCGCTTGCCGAATGGTGCGGCGAGCGGAAAGGCGGCGCGGTGATCAGCCCTTCCTGTCCAACGCCGAAGCGCAGGAGACCCGCGAGACTGTGCAGCCGCGTCACCTCCACAGCTTCGCCCGGCAAGAGCGGCGCCATAATGGAAGGGAGGCGCCGTGCCAGCATGGTCTTGCCCGCTCCGGGCGGTCCAAATACGAGGAGATTATGTCCGCCTGCCGCCGCAATTTCAAGCGCCCGCTTGTACCGTCCCTGCCCCCGCACGTCGGCGAAATCGCCAACGCCGGAAGCGGATGGCTCGGAGTTCGCCTGCCGGCTGGCGTTCAAGTCGCCGGGGAAATTGGGGAAGGAACCGTTCTGCGCATAGTATGTGACCGCTTCCGCCGCTTCCTTCAATGTCGACGCCGCGGCGGTTTTGTCCTTCGCCAGAATACGCGCTTCGGCGGCGTTTTCCAGAGGCACGATAAACCCTTTTATACCGGCCTCAAGTCCTCCGGCGATTGCCGCAAGCGCGCCCCGCACCGGACGCAGGCTGCCTGACAATTCAAGTTCTCCAAGCGCCATAAGATCGTCCGGCGGAGGGATCGACCCTGCGGCGGCCATAACCGCGAGGGCGATGGGCAAATCAAGGGACGCTCCGTCTTTGCGGACGCCTGCCGGCGCGAGGTTGATGAGCACGCGATCTTTTGGGAACTCGAAGCCGGAATTGCGGAACGCCGCCCGCGCCCGTTCCCGCGACTCCCTCACCGCGGTTTGGGCAAGTCCGGTAATGTCCGCGCCCGGTATGCCCCGTCGTATGTCGGCTTCCACCCGAATGATAATGCCGTCAGCCCCAAAGGGCGCGTAGGATGTTATAAACATGGCGCCTCTCTTCTATAATAATAGGAAGTCGCGCGCCGCCCGCTTTGCCATCTTGCAATTTTTTTTCAAAAAAGACATACTACCTCTCATTCCGTCGCAACACTGGTATGACGGAATAAAAGCGCCGTTTACAATTATGACAAAGAATCTTACCGTGGGCAGTCCCGCGCTCTTGATCGTGGGATTCACCCTTCCCCTGCTCATAGGGAATCTCTTTCAACAGTTTTACAGTATGGCGGACGCGCTTATTGTAGGGCGCACCATCGGCATACACGCGCTCGCCGCAGTGGGCAGTACCGGAAGCATGAACTTTCTTGTTTTGGGGTTTATGATAGGATTTACGCAAGGGCTGTCGATCATCACGTCGCAGCGTTTCGGCGCGGGCGATATGACCGGCGTACGGAAGAGCTTCGCCGCCAGCATCGTCCTTGGCGGCATAGCGACCATTGCGCTTATGGCGGCGAGCGTCGCTTCGGCTATGCCGCTTTTGCGCGCGCTCAACACGCCGCCCGATATTATAGACGCTACGTATTCGTACATAGTGGTCATCTATTGGGGTTTTCCCGCGGCGCTCCTTTTCAACCTCTTGTCCAACATGATGAGAGCGGTCGGCGACAGCGTGACTCCGCTCATTTTTCTTGTCATTGCAAGCGTCATCAACATCCTGTTGGATTTCACCTTTATTTTGTGGTTTCATACCGGCGTTGAAGGCGCGGCGTACGCCACGGTTATCGCGCAAGTTATGTCGGGACTCCTGTGCATTCCGGTATTGGCGCGGAAATTTCCCATGCTGCGCATACGGAGAGAGGATTGGAAGGATGCGGGCGCCCGCATCTGGGAACACGGCAGAGTCGCGTTTCCCATGGGGTTTCAGATGAGCATTATCGCCATAGGCGCGGTGACGGTGACATTCGCGCTGAACAACCTGAAAAGTTCTCTAGCGGTGGCCGCGTATACCGCCGCCCAAAAGATCGATATGGTGGCGACCATGCCGCTGAGTTCATTCGGCGTGGCTATGACGACCTACTCGGCGCAGAACT
>JAIRLZ010000263.1 GCA_031259035.1 Treponema sp.
GCCGCGGAGGCGCGGCACGGCGATCTGACCCTTGCCCGTTTTGACGGCGACAACGGGGAATACAGCCTGCTTCTGGGCAACGCGAAGGCCATAGACGGGCCGTACACGCTGGGGACGTATCTCTGGATCGAGGTGAAAAACTGGAAGCGCCTTGAGGCGAAGATTGTCGAGGGACCCTATATCCATCACTGCGTGGGCATACACGGCGATTACGTGCCGGTTCTGTATGAGGCGTGCAAGTACATCGGCGTTAAGCCCGATCTCTACGACGATAACGAGAACGAAGTCCGATCATTTTTGCGGGGGGAATAGGGCGTGAGCGGGAAGTACATTCTGGGAATCGACCAAAGCACAGTCGGAACAAAGGCGCTTGTGTTTAACGACGAAGGCGCTATTGTCTCGCGGCGGGACAAGCCCCACAAACAGAAGGTTTCGGATCGAGGCTGGGTGTCCCACGATCCGGAGGAGATTTACCGGAACACGCTGGAGGTGTGCGCCGACGCGGTTCGGGCGGCTGGGATAGACGCGGCGGCTGTCGCGGGTATCGGTGTTTCCAACCAGCGGGAGACGGCTCTGGTCTGGGAACGGAAGAGCGGTCTCCCGCTGGACGACGCGGTGGTGTGGCAGTGTTCCCGCGGCGAGGCGATTTGCAAAGCCATCGCCACAAGCGAGCCGGACGCGAGGGAGAACATCAGGCGGCGCGCGGGGCTGCGGCTTTCGCCCTATTTTTCTGCCGCGAAGATAGCGTGGATACTTGAACACTCAGGCAGGAAAGGCGATAAGGGCATCTGCGCCGGTACAATGGACAGTTGGCTTGTTTACAAACTTACCGGCAATTTCAAAACCGATTATTCCAACGCCTCCCGAACCCAGTTGTTCAATATCAACAGCCTCCAGTGGGACGATCAAATCTGTAGTCTCTTTGGCATAGATCGGGAAACGCTGGCGGAGGTGTGCGACAGCAATGCCTTTTTCGGCGAGACTGACCTTGAGGGCTTGCTTCCCAAACCCGCGCCGGTTCATGCGGCAGTGGGCGATTCCCACGCGGCGCTTTTTGGTCAGGGCTGCCTAGAAAAGGGCATGGGCAAGGTAACCTATGGCACCGGTTCCTCGGTGATGATCAATTCTGGTAAGACGCCGGTCTTCTGTCAAAACATCGTAACATCCCTGGCATGGGGTATAAACGGAAAAGTCGATTATGTGCTTGAGGGGAACATCAACTACTCAGGCGCGGTGATCAAATGGCTCATAGAAGACCTGGGGCTTATCGGTTCGGCGCGAGAGGCGGCTTCCCTTGCTGCCGGTGCGAACAGGGATGATACGACCTACCTTGTGCCGGCGTTTTCCGGACTCGGCGCGCCGTACTGGAAGGCTGACGCGAAGGCGATCCTTACCGGCATGACTCGCGCTACCGGCAAAGCCGAAATCGTCAAGGCTGTAGAGGAGAGCATTGCCTACCAGATCGCCGATGTGGTAAACACAGCGCGGGAAGAAGCGGGAATAGAACTTCTGAAACTCCGTGCTGATGGCGGCGCCACCCGCGATGAGTACCTCATGCAGTTCCAGAGCGACATTCTTAATCTGCCCCTTGAGGTAAGCGAGAACGAGGAACTCTCCGCCATAGGCGCGGCGTGGATGGCGGGAATGGCTTTGGGGCTTTACTCTGGCGGCTTGCATGACATAATGAAGCGCCGCCGCTACGTCCCTGCCATGAACGCGCCTGAGCGAGAGCGCCGTCTCGCGGGCTGGCGGGAGGCTGTGGCAAGGGCGCTTTGCTGAGGGACGGCATCATAATCACACCTTGCTCCGATGTTTTCCGGTCTTGGCGTACCGTACTGGAAAGCCGCCTCTCCATCTGGCGGGATGCTGTGGCGAAACTTGTTTGTTGAGGGGCGAGACCATCATAATCACAAAGCGCCGGTAAGAACCTTCCGTTACCCCCTCTGCGGGGGCGCTTAGTACCGTGGCTCTTTTATCACTGGAAAATGAGCGGACATCAGTTTCTCAGTCGAATCATGGTGTAATGGGTAATGTCAGATGAAATAGAGTCTTCCCTCTGTGTGTGAAAGGCGAATTTCTCATAGATGGCGACGTTTGCCTTGTCTTGGGTTCCCAGAAAACAAGGCAGGCGCGCCTCGTCAAGCTCCTTGAGCTTCTTGTTGATGAGCGCGGAAGCCACGCCCTTTCCTCGCGCTTTGGGCGGCGCCGCTATGGGCGCCAAACTCCAGAATGGCTGTTGTATCGTTTGATCTCGCGCTTGGGTCAGAAGTTTTATAAACGCCAAGAATCGCTTCCGCAAACCCATCGAATACACCGCGAGCAATTCTTCCAGAGAATGATCCGCTGTCGCGTGGCTTATTGCGCCAGCTTCGCCAGTTGCGGGGGGCGACCAAACCGCAATGCCGATAAGCTCGCCATCTACTACCGCCCGATCGGTTTCATTCACGCCCAATCCCTGTGTAATGCGTTGCTGGAAGTTGTCGGTGAGGAACGCGCGACGTTCATCAGGGTCAGGCGCAATATAGGTATAAGGCGGTATTGCAAAAGTTATTATTATATCGGGAGAGCGGCGGATACTGGAAAGAGATCGGGCGGACGCCGCCTTTCGTTACTATAAACATGTTGAAACGACGCATAGACGCGCCCCTACGAAATAGTATCCCCCCCCCCTCCCCCCAACACATCGATATGCGCCATTCTCTTTTTTAGCGCGCCCCCTCTTTTCAGGCAAGGCGTACCGCTTCAAAACAGCTTTGAAACAGGCTAGGGTACGAAGCGGTTCCAAAACTGAAGTTTTAGAAAGGGAGATGAAGATGGGGAAAGATTCTTGGGGAGCGAGAGTTCGTGGATAACAAACTTCCACTACCGGGAAGCTCTAAAAACGCGAACCTTCCGGTTCGACAGTTTCCAGAACTTCCCTACAGCCGCTTCATACACCATTCCCGCACGGCTTCCAACAAGCGTTCTCCGCTTAGTTCAGGGTCGCGGTGTTTGAGCGCCGCGGCCGTGGGCAGCAGCGTGGCAATCACAGCCGCATCCTCCGCGTCAAGACGGGCGTCTTGAGTCGGGAAAGAAAGCGAGCGCAGCTTCTCGCGGTATGCCGCAAGGAAGCCGGCGGGAGGCGCGATACGCGGCGCATCAAGATGCGGCGCGTATCGCGGCGCCCATTGCCGCGCCGCAAGTTTCGCGCGATACATGGCGAGCGTTGGCGTCTCGTAACGCCACGAGCCGTTTGCATACCGCTTTTCAAGCGGGGTTCTGTACACCAAATGTGAAAAAAACGTCTCGGTTGGAGAGAAACGGTTTTGCCGCTTGTCGTAAAATGAGTGCAGCCATGTTCCCCGCGCATAGGCGACGCCCAGAGGATAGGAGAAATCCGCGCCGAACAGTTCCACGGTTTCCGCGCCAAGCGCTTCCGCCAATGAAACCGCCGCATAGGTGACGTTGCCGCCGGAAACATCCAGTTCAGGTATCGCCCCCGTTCTGGAAAAAAGCCGGCTGAGGGGATGTCCGCCTGAGAAAAAATACGGCGCGGCGGAACGTTCGGCCAGCATGGGAGGGCTTGCCAAATCAAGAAACAGAGGAATGCGCGTACGGCGGAAAAAGTGGTTGTAGCTCCAGAGTTGGCAATCAATGGAAACAATGGCGTCAGGCTCAATGCCGGCGGCAAGCAGGGCGGGCAGGCTCGTGTCTGTCGCGATGATGAAGCGGCGCGTCCGCTGTTCCCGCAAGAGGGGCAGGCTGCGATCCAGCGACGGACCCGCCGCGGTTATGGACGCGCATTGCACCGAACGCCCCTCAAAACAGCCTTGCCGGTGGGCGGCGTCTTCGCGCGTCAGATCCGTGTTCTTGATATGTTGAATATTCTGAATAATATTGGAAAACCACCGAAGTCCGAAATGCGCCTGCACGGAATAATCCGCGCTTACTTTTTTAAGCGCTCCACCAATTGCCGCTTCCGCCGCTCTAAACGGCTCGCTCTCAGCGTCAATACGCGCCCTCAATGGGAAGACGCGCATCCCATTCATCAAAGCGGGCTGGTAGTGTTCCAGAATAAACGATTCAATTTCCGCAGCGGACGGATCAATAAAAAGAAATGCCCGCGGATCGTTCATAATGGAAGAATAATCAATGACGCTGAAAAGCTCTTCAAGCCCTTCCCGTCCGTAATCCACTATCAGGACAAGGCGTATGTCCTTGGCGCGAGCTAATGCCTGAGCGATGGAAAACCCGCCGCCTAAACCGAGAAAAATAAGAAAACCTTCGTCTTTTCGGACGCCAAGAAGCCGCTCCGCTTCTTTCTGCGGATCAAAAAGGGAGTGGAGGGCGTGTTCCACGCCATTGTCGTCGACTATCGCCGGTACAATGCTATTGTTACGGGCAGTTTTGATTGTGTATCGCTTCATTTTTTCAACTTGGGCTGTTCCAAAACACGCCCTAGTACGTCAGTTTTGGAACAGCCTCAACTTTTCAATGCGCTATGGATTTCCCCTGCCAGTTCTTCTTCGGTCTGGACTGACAAGAGATCGCACAGCTCCTTCTTGATAAAAGAATTGCGCGACGCGCCAGCAAGGAGGGTTTTCGCTTTTTCCGCCATAGCGCTTTCATCTCCGCTTTGCGCGAAAAAATGCGGCGTCCAATCCTCGCCGCCCGCATTCTTGCCGCCGCCGTCCGCTTCGTTTGTCCAACCCGCCGCTTCGTAGGAAGGAAGGCTTGAGAAAATGGCGTTGTTTTCTCCAATAGTATAGAGTCGTTTGGGATACGCCGGAAGCTGTTTTTTAAACCACTCGGCGTAGATATTCATGCTTCCCGCCCCTTCCATGGTACGAGCAAAGGCCGTCGAGTATGCGCACGTGAGGCGGTCCGCGTTTTCCATAAAAAAATCAAGCGGATACGGACGCGCATGGGCGCGGATGTCGTCATTCGCAAGGTCCATGCCCGCGATAAACACATTCCCCTGAAAAACAGCGAAAGCCAAGTCCAGCGCGGACGCCGTAACGGTTCCCCGCTGCGTCATGTTGAGAAAAGGGACGCCGAGTCCCGTGAGTACGGCTTTCTGCCAGAGGCTCCCGTCTGTCATAAGGAGAACCGGAAAGGAGCCGCCTGAAGGCAAGGCCGCGAAGGCGCTTGCGGCAAGGATGGGTTTCCAGACGCTCTCCACTGCGGTTCCTCCCTGTTTTCCATGAGGGCGCAGAGTCGAAAACAGGTGGAACAACGCCCAGTTGCCGCCGTCGGTTGCGACAACTATGTCGGGCTTCACATTCGCGTGAAAGAGCGGCTCCACAGCGGAAGAAGCCGCCAGCACGAAGATTTTTTTTGTTTCCTTCAATTTTTTTATGACCGGCAGGGCTTCTTCAAGACTAGGTCCCGCTCCCGCAATGACGCAGGAACCGGCGCGTTTCTCCGGCGCGAGAAACGTGTCAATAATGGCGATGTTCTTGAAGAAATTCCGAAACCATTTTCTCCCAAAATACGCGGTTGTTCTTTTATTAGCGTCGATTCTCTTGACAAACGCAACGGTTTCCGCCATCAAACGGACGTACCGATCCTTGTAAAAAAAGAGGCTTGGCCTCCATTCGATGATTTCTATGGTTGAGGCTTCCGTATCGGGTATGGTTTTTTCCAGCATGGATTGAACGCCGCCTTCCCGTTGGGCATCTTCAACGTGCAACGCGAGTATCTTTGCATCGGGGAATTTTTTCTCCAGCGCCGGGATCATATAGCCCATGCCGGGTTCTATCAGGATAAAAAAACAAATTCCCCGCCGCAACGACAGGGAATTAATGTACTTCTCCGCTTCCGCAACCGGATTATAGCGGGAGTGAAGTCTTTTTTTCTCTTCCATCCCGCTTTTTTCCATTTGAACAAGGTTGTTCATGGCAATTACGGCGCTCTATACCAACCCCAACTCCGAGAAGAGTTTTTTGTAGGTGTCAAAATATTTTGACGCCGCGAATTCTTCGATTTTTTCTTCGGGCAAAGATTCCAGCAACTGATCCATGTAGGAAAGAACGGTCTTGAGTTCCTGTCGAATGGTGGACGGTATTGCGTCCACCTTTGCGACTGGCCCGGCTCCAGAAGCCGCGACTTCGGAGACCGTTTCAGCCGGAATAGCCGCACTTTCCGCAGGTTCTTTCCCTGCGGGAAGGGATTCTTCAACCGGATATTCTTCCGCTGCCGGCTCCGCAGGTTCTTCTTCGGAAATGGCCTCCTCAACGGGATAGTCCTCCGCAGAAGATTCTTCCGCTACCGGTTGCTCCGCCGCTTCTTCCAGCATTTCCTCTAACGGCTCTTCCCCGGCATTTTCCCGCTCGGAAGTTTCCACTGTTTCTATATCTACAGAAAGATGATCCTCGTCAGAAAGGTTCAAAGGCATATCATCAAAAGCAATGGCTTCAAGCACAGGTTCCTGCAATGGATTTTCCTGCAATTGCCCTGAAAGATCCGGCTCATCTATGACCACATCAGACAGATCGATGTCTTCAGCTTCCAGTTCTTGCTGTGCGGCGGGATCCGCTTCAAGGTAGCTGCTGTCTTCCAGCATGGGCGTAATAGGTTCAACGCCTTCTTCCCGCAACCGCCGCAGTTCTTCTGGATCCGTTGACGGATACAGAAGAACTTTCTCAATTTCAAAAGCAATTTCCTCAGAGGTCTCTGGGGCAGGTTCAATCCCCGCCGCTTCCAACGTATCTTCGAGTAAATCCTCTCCCACTTCCTCAATAAAGTCCGCAGATATGAGGACATTATCAAGTTCATTACCGGTGAGAGCGATCTTTTCATCATCAGAATCATCAAAGAAGCCGCCTTGCGCATTGTGCGGCGCTTCGGCTTCTTGCGGCGCCTTTTCGGTCTTTGCGGTTTCTGGCGCGTCTTTGGATATATCCATCCCTATTTCTTCCGTAAAGTCCGCAGACAGAAGGATATTATCAAGTTCATTACCGGCAAGGGCGATCTTTTCATCATCAGAATCGTCAAAGAAGCCACCTTGCGCGCTTTGCGGCGGCGCCTCCTCTTTTTCAGCTTTCGGTGGATTTTCTACAGGCTCCGGTACGCAAACCGCCCGTTCGTGGGCGCGGATCGCAAGAAAATCCTGTTTAAGGGTTGATAGTTCCTGCCGTATGGAAGACAATTCTTCGGCAATAC
>JAIRLZ010000027.1 GCA_031259035.1 Treponema sp.
ACCCTTTCATTGTTGAAAAACCGGTAAAACGACGCCTGTTTGCCCCATTCGTCCGCCTTTTGCATGACTATCCGCGCCTTCCCGCATATAAACCGGAGCGGTTTCGCCCCCTTTTTCCCAGCCGCTTGTCCGGAAAGCGCCCGCTCATATCCAATGTTTCCATGATTTCCCTCCCGACGGGTTTGTTTCCCGCATTGTAGCATATTTGTGTATAATCGGTAGCCGTAGAGGGGGTAGCGAAAGACCGCGTAGCGGGCTGGAGCGCAGGGGTCAGACTTGCGAAGCAAGTCTGCGACTTCCCCCTCCTGAATACGCCGATATTATTTTCATGACTAAAGCAGTATAAGTCATGGAACGGGCTCCCCGTCCGCCTTTGCAATACGGCGGATTTTTTCTATACTGAAAGCCGCTTATGGAAAATCAATCTGACATATACGCTGCGGCGCGGGACATTAAAGCCCTGGCGCTGGATTTGGACGGCACTGCGCTTGCCCCGGAAGGGGCGTTGCGGGACAGGACGCGGAATGTTTTGAAGCGCTGTATTGAAAAAGGTATACGGGTGGTCTTTTGCACGGGGCGGCCTTTCGGGTCGACAGAGAGGTTCCGGCTGGAAGTTGGCGCGGAGGGGCCGGAGGTGCGCTTTAACGGCGCTATCACGGCGGATATGCCGGACGGGGAAATACTGGGGGCGTTTCTTTTGCGGCGGGAGGTGGCGGAATTCTGCGTGGATATTGCGCGGCGGGAGAATGTCTATTACCAGATATACTTTCCCGCAAGAAGCGGCGATATTGCGTCGGGGCGTTTTCCGCCCGGCGACCCCTGGGAGCTGCTTATGGCCGAGACCGGCCGCAGGGAGGCCGAAGACTACCGGAGGCAGGTCGGGATTCAGGCGGTGTTCGGCGATCTTAAAGAAGCGCTCCTGTCGCCGGATTTTTGCGGCTGTATCAAGAGTCTGTTTATCGCCCCGCCTGAAATGATACGGAAGATACGGCCGGAGATTGAAGAACGGTTTGGCGACAGTATTTATGTTACAAAGTCGTCTCCTGTTTTTCTTGAAGTGATGAAGGCGGGGGTCTCCAAAGGGGCGGGGCTGCGGCTTGTGATGGAGCGTCTGGGGCTGAAGAAAGAAAACGTACTGGCCTGCGGGGACGAAGAAAACGACCTTCCGATGTTTGACGCGGCGGGCTATTCCGCCGCGTCCGCAGGCTCAAAGGCGGAGGCCGCCGCCGGTTTCCGCCTCAAAAGCATCGCGGATGAAGGCCTCGCGGAATTTCTTGAGACGATGCTGTTGTAAGCGCGCCTCGCAATGACAGCCTCCCCAAAAGTAAAACCGTAAAGGCGAAAAGGGGGAAAGCGGCAACGCAGGAGTGATTGACACCTCCTGGGCGAGCAAGCGCGACAGGCTGCCGGCTGATTGCCATTTGCGGTCTGTTCCGGTATACTTGAAGGCGAGAAGAACGCGGCGATCCTAATGTCCGCCGTGTTCAAATCGATTGAACGTCAGCGGCGATTCCGCCGCTTTTTATAAGGAGTAAGCATGAGCGTTTTTAAAGAAGAAATCACCCTGGCTAATCCCACAGACAAAGTGAGAGTTGAATGCGGACTTCTCAAGGAAATCCGCAAAATGACCATACAGGCGATGCCTGACAGCGGGGCGTGGACGCTGGTCATCAACGAGGACACCCGGCGAAAGCTGGGGCTTGCCATTGAGGAGACATCGCAATCAACCCTTGCCGACGGCAAAACAGACGCATACGACGTAACGGAAGGGGTGAAGATTCGGTGGAAAGACCGAAGCGTCATTCTTCCCGCCGTAGTGGTTCCCAACGCAAAGGATATACTCCTCGGCGCGCTGCCCCTTGAGGCGATGGACTTGATGGTTGATCCGGTACATGAATGTCTGGTTGGGGTTCACGGCGACCAGCCCCTGCACGTCCTCTATTAGAACGCGGAAGGGCGCCGCCGCCCGCGCCGCGTCCCTGTTTCACACCCGCTTCACCGCGTGAAACAGGTCCCGCCGGCTTATCTCCGTCCACACGGGGCGCCCGTGCGGGCAACACGGATCGGGCAGGGCGAGCGCGGCCTCGGCCAGGGCGAGCGCGGCGGCGCTGTCAAGGCAGTCTCCGTCTTTAATCGCCGCGTGGCAGGCGAGGGTCGCTGCCCAGCGCTCGGCTATGTTCTCGTCGGCGAGCCTCAATTCCAGAATAGCCTTGATCGTGGCGTTGTCGCCAAGACGCCAGCGCGCCGGCAGCGCCTCGACACGCCATTTCCCGCCGCCTTCATCCTTTTCAACGACAATGCCCAAACGCGAGAGGTCTTGCGCGCGGCTTTCAAGAAAACGGTCGTCGGACTCGCTTTCAGTCGCGAAAGGAATGCTCACCAAAAGCTCTTGCGTGGGAATGGGCTTGTCGAGGAATTCGTTGTAAAGAATGCGCTCATGGGCCGCGTGTTGATCCACAAGGAACAGTGTCTCGCCTTTTTCAACAATGATGAACAGATCAAACGCCCTGCCGATATATTTTATTGTCTGGTTTTTACGATTTGCCGCGAGGAATCCGGCGGCGTCTTCGCCGGACTCGCTTCTGCCGGGCAATTCCGCAAACCGCGGCCTCTTTTCGAGCAGCGCTTCCAGCGCCATCGCCGAAGCGCCGTAACCGGCGAGCGCGTTGGAACCGCCCCGATCAGCCGCGAAAGAGGCGCCGTAACCGGCGGCGCCGTTTTGTTTGCGGGGCGTTCCGTATGTCCACGAAAATTCTTGCTCCCGCGTCCGCCCGGACACGGGAGGCGCATACAGTGTATACGGCCCGGATGCGGGATGAAACTCGCCATTGTCTGACGCCGCAAGCGCCGTATGCGCCGCATACGCGGTATGCCGGCGCTGATGGCGGTTAAAATCCCGAAGCGCTTCGGTTATCGCGTGGTGAATGGCGCCCGCGTCCGCAAAACGCGCTTCGCGCTTTGCCGGATGGATGTTGAAATCCGCCAAATGCGGGGCGATGTCAATAAAAATCGCGCCCACCGGATGCGTTCCATTTGGGAAAGAGCCTTGCATACCGTATTCAAGCGCCTGCAAAAAAGAAAAATCCTGTATGCGCCTGCCGTTTGCGAACACGTACTGAAGTTTGCGGGTACCGCGGGCAAGCTCTCCGCCTCCAATCACGATGTTCACCGAAAAACCGGCGCCGGTCGCGTTGATTTCATGCAGAAAGCCCGCTTCGTTTTTTTCAAGCGACAGATCCGCGAAACGATCCTTCAAAGACGCGGCGCGATTCAGCATGGTTTTCACCTTGTTGTTTTGGATAAAGCGGAAACTGATTGCGGGGAAAGCCAGAGCCTTTTCGACAAAGGTTTGATAGCACAGGGCGGCTTCGCTCCCCTCCCGTTTAAGAAACCGCTTGCGCGCCGGTATAGTGTCAAAAAGCCCCAGACACCGGATGCCGCTTCCCTTCACCCGCCGCGCCCGCTCCAGTCTCGGCGGACGGGAAGCGCCCGGACCCACTTCAAGACGCCACGCCTCCCGTCCGTCCGCGCTGGTGAGTATGTCCAGCGCCGAAACCGCCGCCGCCGCCGCAAGCGCTTCGCCCCGGAAGCCGAGCGTTTCGGCGTGGTTGAGGTCTTCCAGGGAACGTATCTTGCTGGTCGCGTGGGTATGCCAGCACAATTCCAAATCCTCCCGCGTCATGCCGCACCCATTGTCAATCACCTCAACCTTGCGCGAGCCTCCCCCCTCAATGTTCACCTCAATAAAATCGCCCCCCGCATCGATGGCGTTGTCAAGCAATTCCCGGACAAGGCTCGCCGGACGATCAATCACCTCGCCGGCCGCTATTTTTCGAGCCTCTTCAGGAGGCAGAATGTGTATGCTCATAATTCATCAAAAAGCGTAAGCTCCGGCGTGTCATCCGGTTTGGCGTCCGGTTCGTTCATAAGAAGCTCTATCCGTCCTTCAATTTTCTCAAGGTCTTTTTCCAGCGTTCCGGCCAACTTGATTCCTTCCTCAAACGCTTTAAGCGCGTCGTCAAGGGAAATCTCCGGTTTCCGTATTTTCTCGCTTAACGCCTCAAGACGCGCCAGCCGCTCTTCAAAATTTTTCATAGCGTGTTTCCTCTGATTTCCTGATTTGCTTGTTTCACTCGCAGCTTCAATCAGAATAACGCATCATTGGGCGTACGTCAAGATGTGTCAGAGAATGGCGTCAGACGAATAGGATTGAGCGGCTAAAATGACGTCCCGCCGCATGATCTCACATAGCGCGCATAGTGTCGTCTCAGCGGAAAAAGTGGATAGTGGAACAAAAGTCTGGTTTAATACCCCGCCGAATCTTCGATTCACGCTTGCCGCGGCTCAAATAAGGCGGCGCCTGCAAGATATGGCATTAAACCAGATGCGCAGAATAATACACCCGGCAAGACGCATGGCGCCATGCGGAGGCTTTTATTATATCATAGCTCCGCGGCGGAGAAGATCATTCTTCTTCAACCTCGTCGACCACTTCTTCAGCCTCTTCAGCATCGGTCGCTTCTTCAGCATCTTCAGCCGCTTCAACTTCTTCAGCATCTTGAACGGGAGCGAATGACAAACTAACGCCGTTTGTTCTAAAGGCCACCCAGTCGCCTGCAAGCGGCAGATATTTTTTGTCAATGGAGAAGTAGTAGTAGTTTGCGCCCGTTGAATCGGTCGGATCGTAGACGCGGATTTCTCCTGTGTCGCCATTTGCGTAAATCTTAAAGGATACGAGATTAGACGCTCCATCTTGGGTGAATAATGGCGCATAGTGGTTGAGATCGACGCTTTGTACCAATTCCATAGTGGAATCATTTATGCTGCGGTATACCTGCCCGCTTAATCCCGCTTGAACGCCGGAATTTTTGAGCGGGCTCTCGTCATAATTGAGCCATAAAAGCCATGACTTGCCTACGCCCCACGAGGGCCTGTTTATGGCGGTGTCGGCGAAGATATGAACGCCGAATCCGCCCTGCCCGTCTTCAAGCCCCGATTCATACCGGACGTCGAACTCGTACAGCATCGCTCCGCTTTGCGGGGCTTTAACATTCGCCTTGGCAAGCCGGGCCGCGGCGTCTTTTTGGAAAACCCTGCCCTCAATAATCTCCCACGTTCCAACGGCGAATTGATGTTCAGGCAAATCAGCTTGGGCGAACACAGTCGCCGTCACTCCGCTTGCCAGAAGAAAAAGAATAAAGCGCTTCATAACACTGCTCCTTTGATTTTTTCCCATATTTCAGAATTTTTATGGGTATTTTATTATAACATCTTTTTATATAAATTGAAAGCGCTATTTTTGGAAATTTGTCTATAATGCGATTGCGGCGCGGAACAGTTTTGATGATAGATTTCATGGGAGCGTCATCAAGCGGGAAGAGACGCCTCCATCTTTTCCCGTTCTGTCGAGCCGGCCCGCTTGAGCGCCGCCTCGCAACGGCGCCCGAATAAACGCCCGTGTTCTTTGTAAATTTAGAAAGGCGCTCGTATAAAATAGTATACACTCTCTCTGTCGATTCGCGCCGCCTTGTGCGCTTGCTGTATTATCAAATAGAAATCTTTTTCAAAGCGTGAAAATAGTTTATGCGCATGTTTCGGATTAAATTCTGAGAAAACGTGGGGAAAACCGGAAAAAACTCCGATTCCGCCCTAAATTCATGATTTCTTTTTCAAAATGCGGCGTTTTGGAGCGGTTTCTATAATTGCAATACGATCTGGCGTCAGCCTTTTTTTATAAAATCATTTGTTGGCACGAATTTTGCATTATTAGTAATAATAGAATTCCGCGGCATTTGCCCACGGTTTTTTGTTACCGGAGGTTTCCCATGAAAAAGAACATGAGCGATAAGGACAATTCTTTATTACGGACATATTTTGAACAGATCAAGGCGATCCCATTGTTGAGTTTTGAAGAGGAGATTGAGCTTTCCAAACGTATACGCGAGGGAAATGAAACCGCGCGCAAAAGGTTGATTGAAGCGAATCTTCGGCTCGTGGTGAAAATCGCTCATTCATATGTAATAGCAGACGCATCTTTTATGGATATCATTCAAGAAGGCAACGTGGGTCTCATTCATGCGGTTGAAAAGTACGATCATTCAAAAAATGTGCGTTTTTCCACGTATGCGAACTGGTGGATAAAACAGTCTATACGGAGGTACTTTACCAATAAGCGGCGGGCTATCCGCCTGCCGGACAGAAAGGAAGACTTGTTGACGAAGATCAAGGCGGCCGCCCAAATATTGTCTCAGGAATTCATGCGCCAGCCCACGCTTGATGAAATAGCCATGAAACTGTCGCTTCCCAGAGAGCGGATCGAAATGGTTCTCAATATGACCAATGAGCTTGTTTCCCTTGATTCGGATTCAGGAAATAGCGAAAACGCGACGGCAATTGAAATGTGCGAGGATTATACGTACAACCCTGAACGGGAATTTGTACGAAAAACGGTAAAACAAGACACCCTGCGCATTCTGGACAAGCTTAAAGAGAACGAGCGGCTCATTATTATGTACCGTTTTCGGCTCAATTCAAAAGCCCCCCATACGCTCAAGGGCATCAGTGAAGAAATGGGCGTCTCACCGGAGACCGTACGACAGATAGAAATCCGCGCCCTGCGCAATTTACGTGTCCACGCGGAGGAATTCGCGTGGTTAAGGGCAATATAGCCGCCCGATCTTCACTGGCTGTCAATAGTAAGTAATCCTGTAGTCGCCCGCGACTCTGAAACCGACTTTGCTGTACACGTTGCGGGCCGCAGGCTTTTCTTTTTTGACAAAAAGGCTCGCCCGCTTGCCTTCGCCAAGCAGTCCTTGCACAAAAACGGCGGTCATGCGTGTGGCTATGCCTCTTTGCCGGTATGACGGGTGGACATACACCCCGCCTATCTGAACCCACGAGGGTGTAACCGCGTTTGTATTGATTTTTCCCACAATCCGCCCGCCGAGTTCCGCAATCAAGATACGCTCATGCTTGACAAGGCGTTCTGTGATCATGCGGCATACGGCGGGATCGAAGGTCCCGTTTTTTGGCAGGACTTCTTCCTGTTCGTAGCCTGCCTGCAAGGGAAAAAGTCTGTCAATATCGGACACGCCGGGCTGCCGGACGATGAGTCCCGGAGGTCCCGCGTACAGTTCCCGCGCTGGCGGCGCGTCGGCGGTCGCCATAAAATCGTAGACAATATGGTCAACAGGTTGCAAGCCGAACTCCGCCGCATAGTGTTCCAAAAGCTCGACCTCACGGGCTTTCCCATGAAACACAAACTGACGCGCGTCTGTGACATTTTTTTTGAAAAAAAAAGAAGCGATTTTTTCAAATTTTTTGACTTCATCGTCAAAAACAGGATACACGGTGTATCCGCTCCGTACTATCGCCCCCTGAATAACGCCGTTTTCTTTCAGCGCCAACCCATGAATCGTTTCTTTCTCCCGCTCCGCGTGGGCGTGTAGATATTTTGCGTACACGGCGACCGAAAACGGCAGTTTTTCTTCAAGAAAATCCATAATGCGCGCTTCCGCCGCCCCCGCTTTTCTTTTGTTTTCAATTTTTTCCAAGAGCGTCATTGCGGAGCGACCCACCGCGGCTCGTTGAGGGAGAACGGCAGTTTCCCGTACGCGCTGATGCGCCCTATCAGGGCGGAAAAGCCGGCGACAAACGATTCGTTTGCATAACTATACACCGCTATGGCTCCGTCCACCCACGGGGTTCTGTCCAGATACACGGGAGTCAGTACGGAAAAAACAATGACTTTTTTCTTGAGCGGCTCAAGCGCGTTCAAAAAACGCAGTCCCGCGGCGTCGGAAAGACAGAATATAATGGTGTCCGCCGCTCTGGCGTACATCAGAAAATCGTTGATGCCAAAATCTACCGAATACCAGTAGGATTTCGCCCCTGGATACGCGGACTTCCCCTGCTTGAAAAATTCAAGGTACTGCCCTGTGAGGAGAACATTTCCCGCGTCTTTCGGCGGCAGGGGAAAGGGCGCGTCTTTTATCACCGTTACGCTCCGTACCGCCAGATCCAGAAAAAAGGCGACGCCTTCGGGATCGGGCAGGTTCTCTTTGAGTTTTTCCATATCGGGAATGTAAGGGACGGCTTTTTCGCCTCGTACATACGTTAATTTCACTTCCAGCACCCGCCGCGCCGCGTCTTGCACCCGCGCCTTGAATTCCGGCTCTTCTTTCATTGAGGAAAGGAGAGTCGTCCACACCGGATCGAACAAAAGCGGCGTTTTTGAAAGCATGATGATGTCGTTTCCGGCGGCGAGCGCTTGTTTCGCCGCTTTAGAAAGGCTGCCGGCGCCCATGGTAGCCCCGTTCATCATAAGATCGTCTGTAATGACAAGCCCTTGAAAGCCCATTTTTTCACGCAGGATGTCGTTCAAAAACCACGACGAAAGGGACGCCGGCGTATCGCCCGCTTGGGTGTTTGGAAAAGCGAGGTGTCCGCTCATAACAGCCGGCAGATGTTCCTTCGTGAGCATCCGGTAAGGAATGAGTTCCCGATCCCAAAGCACATCAAGGCTCGCGTTGATCTTTGGAAGGACGCCGTGAGAATCGAGATCCGTGTCCCCATGGCCGGGAAAATGTTTTGCGGTTGGAATGACGCCGGCGGCAAGCTGTCCCTTCATAAACGCCGCGCCAAGTATGCCGGTTGCCGCCGGATCCGCGCCAAACGCCCGCGGACCGATCAGCGCCGAGTTGCGGTTCGTGTAAAGGTCGACTGTGGGCGCGAAGTTCATGTTGATGCCCAGAAGCGCCAGTTCTCTGCCGATGTAGTACCCCGCCCGGTAAGCGTCTTGCGGGTATCCCGACGCGCCTATGGCCATGTTGCCGGGCGTTTCGCTCGTCGCGCCTTTCACGTGCCTGATCCACCCGCCTTCCTGATCGGTCGCCACAAGGAGGGGTATCTGATACGCGCCTTTGAGCGATTCTTTCTGAAGTTCGCCTACGGTTGCGGCAAGCCGCGTGGTGTCGCTCGTATTCCACCCGAATATCTTTACTCCGCCAAGATTCCTGTCCCGTATCCAGTCCATGATGAGCGGCGAAGGATCCGCCCCAACCCAGCCGAGCATGAGCGTCTGCGCCAAGACCCGCTCGTCGCTCATGTCCGCGACTATGGCGGCGGCCAACCGCTTCGGATCGCCTGGATCGTTAAAAGACAGGGAAAAGACGCGGAGAGGGGCAATGAAGAGAAGCGCAATGGCGGTTTGTTTTATGAACGGCATAGTTTTTTCACGTGTATATTGAAACCGGAACCTCAGCGCCGTTGCGGGCGAGCGTTTCTTCCAAGGTTTTCGCCCTTTTTTCAAGATAGGAAGCCGGAGCCGCTTCCGCAAATGGATCCTCCGCTGAGGGGCGCGCCTTCCCATACAACTGGAATTGTCTGACATTGCCGGTTTTAGCCAATTCAAGCGCCAGAGCGTTCCACGCCGCCTCTTCCGCGTCCGAAGGCAACGCTCCGCCGATTGAACACAGCATGGTTTGAAGCGTCGCCGGAGAGACGCTCACGAATTCCTTTATTTTTGCGATGAGCTTGTCAAAGGGGATCGTCGATCTGTTGATGGCGCGGTACCACGCTTCGCCGCCGGCGTCAAGTTTGAGCCATACATCAAGCCCATAAGAAACCGCCGCGTTCTGTAGGCGCGAAAAAATCTCGTCCCGGAGTAAACCCGCTCCGCAGGTGATCGCCACGAGTTTCGCTTCCGGCGCCGCTTTTTTTGTATGTAGCGGGCGGCTTCCCACGCCATTTAAAAATTA
>JAIRLZ010000081.1 GCA_031259035.1 Treponema sp.
AAAATCCGCCGCCCCCATAAGGGTGCGTTTTGGGAAATGCTCAAGACTTTTCAGAGGAGAACAATATGCACATTCTTGCGCAGGAACTCAACGGCGTATTGGAAGGTACGGTCGCTTCGCGGTTGCTGTCCACATTGGGGAGCCGCCTTTACTTCCCCAAGGGCATCATCGCCCAAGCCGCGGAAGCGAGAACATCCGCCCATAAAGCGAATGGTACAATTGGCATGGCGTACAGCAAGGGAAGCCCGTTGCTCATGTCCGCCATTGCGGAGGCTATGCCGGTGTTCAAACCCGAAGAAATCGTGACGTATGCGCCGACCGCTGGCGTAGAAAAGGCGCGGCAGGCGTGGAAGGACATGCTCATTCAAAAAAATCCTTCCATAAACCCAGAGCATATATCGCTGCCGGTGGTTGTGCCGGGCATAACCGCGGGCATTTCATACATGTCCGATCTTTTCCTCAACGAGGGGGATGTCATCATAGCAAGCGATCCGTGCTGGGACAATTACGAATTCGTGTTTCAGGAGCGGAGCGGTTCGGTTATAAAAGAAATCCCCTTTTTCAAAAGGGGGCCAGGACTCGACATGGAGTCAATAGAGATGGGCGTACGGGAAGCGGCGAAAACCGGAACGGTGCGCATCATCCTCAACTTCCCAAACAACCCTTCAGGCTATTCTCCCACTATAGACGAGGCGGAACAGATATTCAGTCTGCTTGAGGACGTCGCGGAACAGGGGGCGGATGCGCTTGTGTTCTGCGACGACGCCTATTTTGGGCTTTTTTACGAGGATCATATCATTCAGGAATCCATCTTTTGCAGGCTCACCAACCTCCATGAGCGGATTTTAGCCGTAAAGATCGATGGTCCCACCAAAGAAGACTACGCATGGGGCTTGCGCATGGGCTTTGTCACCTTCGGCTGCAAGGGCATGGACGCCCGTCATTACGACGCGCTGGTAAAAAAGCTCATGGGGTGCATCCGCTCTTCGGTTTCTTGCGCCAATACGCCCGCGCAATACCTTATGTTGAAAACCATGAACGATCCCAGAACCAGCGTTGAAAAAGACGCATGCTTCGAGTTGCTGCAAAGGCGGTACTGTACGGTGAAACGCTTCATAGCGGACCATCCCGGCCATAAGTCGCTGCAACCGCTGCCTTTCAATTCGGGATATTTTATGAGCTTCAGGTGCATCGGACTTGACGCCGAAACGCTGCGCCAGACGTTGCTCGCAAAATACGGCATTGGCGCCATTGCATTGGGCGGCGTGTACCTCCGCGTGGCGTTTTCCAGCATTGAAGAAGAAGACATACCGGCGGTGTATCAGGCTGTTTACGATACGGCGAAAGAATTGACAGAGTAATTCGCATGGCGGCTGTTTGCAAAGTTTTTAAAATGGCGCGCCGTCCGGCGTACCGTCCGTCTCCCTGGAGCATGGCTGTGAAAACAATCGTTTTTCTGTGCGTTTTTTTCCCAAGCGTTCAAAGCATTCAAACAGCGGCGGCTCAGGAAACCGGAATGGAACGGGATGTTCAGGCTGAACAATCGTATTCCCCGGATATGGCGAATCTTATCCTTATTACGGAACAGAGCCGAGCGTCCGAAATAAAACTAAAAAACAACGCGCTTGCCCTTATCGCCAGACTGCTTGCGCAAAACAGGAAAAGCCCTGAAATGCTGGACGCGCTGGAATTTCTTGCTTTTGAAGGAACCGTCAACAAGAACCGCATAAACGGAAAAATCATTAACAGTTACCCAAGCATACGGGCGAAAGCCGCAGCCTGTTTGGGGGATTACGGCGGGGAAGAGGCGAAAAAAATCCTTGTGCGGATGCTTAAAGTCGAACTCGATTCCATGGTGTTGATACCGGCGCTGTACGCTCTTTCAAAAATCGGCGTCACCGCGGAAGATGAAATCGTTCTTAACGACATGATGCGCCGTCTCGACGCCCGCCACCCCGACAACCTGTTGGCAATAGCGTACTTGGACACGCTCGAAAAATACAGCGAAGAACAGGCTGGCGCGGTACAGCTCGCCACCCGCCACTCCATCGCCCGCGTCTCGCAGGGAGCGTATACAAAGCTGGTGCAAAAGAAGGCGCGCCTGTTGCTGGAGAAACTCAATTCGTATAGGGAGCGATAATCCTCACCCGCAGAAGGCTCGAAGCGCTAATAGCGCGACTGAGGGCAGACGCGGTTTCTGCCTTGTTCTTTCGCCTCGTACAGGCGCCGGTCAGACGCGCTTACAAGAGCGTCCGCCTTCGTCTGCAAGGTCGGGATCATGCAGGCGACGCCGACGCTGATCGTTATGTAGGTCGCCCCTTCTCCGCCCGCAAGGGGAACCCTGGTCTTTTCCACCTCGCGCCGGATATGTTCGGCAATCTCCAATGCGCCTGATTGTTTGGTGTTCGGCAATAACAGTCCGAATTCCTCGCCGCCCATTCTCACCGCAAGATCAGCCGGACGTTTTGCGGCTCTCGCAATAACGCCCGCCACCATCTTGAGCATCTGGTCGCCTTGCGGATGCCCATAGGCGTCATTGTAGCATTTGAACATATCTAAATCCATCATCAGAAACGAGAGCGGCAACCGATCTCTTATTGCGCGTTTCCACTCATCTGTCAGATATTGATCGAAATTCCATCTGTTCGCAAGACCGGTCAATGGGTCGGTGAGACCGTACATCATCGTCGCCGTAACATTGGTAAGAAGAAGAAATTTCCCTCGAAAATTCGAATCTATGTCATTAGCCATAACTTTGAAAAATTGGCGCTTGTCGCCTATTTTCGCTTTATGGATGGTTTCAAAATACCCTCTCTGTTGAATCGCCTCGGAGAGCATCGCTCTCATATCCTCATTATTAAATAAATCGAGAATCGCCTTGCCCTCACATTTTTCCGTCTTATAGAAGTCCGTCATTTCGCGCATCGCCTTGCCCATATAGATGACGCGGTTCTTTTCGTCAACCACGGCGAGCAGATTGGGAGTAATCGAAAAAATCGTGTCCATGATTCCGGTAAGGATGATTATCGGCTTGGCGAGCATAAAAATATATGAGTTGAAGACGACGAACACCAAAAAGACGACTCCCATCATCGCGGCGAATACTATGGTCACCGAGTCGCCTAAAATCAGAAAAAAGGCGACAGGTCTCACGACAACCATATGCCAGTTCAGCGAAGCTATAGGTATGACCGTGTATTGGGTGTTGTCATCAACGAAAGAGAACGGTGAATCAGGCGCGAGACGCTGGATTTCGGACGCTATTTTCCCGCCGGCTTCCGCAAAGCGACCGGACAGCAGGGGCTTTTCCGCCGCGCCGGTGATGAGAGCGGAATCGCGGGCGGCGGTTATTTCACCGCCGCTGTTGAACAGGTACAACTCCCCCTCTGGCGGAGGGGCGCAATCAACGCCATACAGGAAAGAGAGAAATACGGTCAGGGCTATCCGGTTGCTCACAACGCCGATTCCTTTTGCGCCCTCAGAACCATGCTCCCGCACCGGCGCGTTGATATGCAAATACCAGCCCTCCGCCGCAAAGCGGTCATAGTATATATTCAGACTGAACGATTCTTTTTGGTCGCGGACAGCCGGATACCACTGATGATAGGCGTCGTCCGGATCGTACGTCGTAAGATGAGCGCCGCCTTCATAGTACCGCCCGTCCGCGTCGCAAGCCCACGAAACGACGCCGCTGGAGAAAGCCTTTCCGTATGCGAGGATCTCCTCAACGCCGAGCGGCCGTATCACAGGATCGTCTGGATCGAGAAAAAAATGGCGGACAAGGGGAGACTCCGCAAGCCTCACGGTCAGTTCAATTTCCCGGTTGAGCCGTGATTCCAGATGCAATCGTTTGTTTTCGGCAAACCGCACCGATTCCTTCGCCGAGCGCGCGATGATAATATTCCGCATTACGTGAAAAAAAATAACGCCGCCGCTTGTCAAAATGAAAAAAAAGAAAAATACAGAAAAGACAACCACTGTATATTTAATCGTGCTGTTAAGGCGGTATATCATTAGGAATCCTTTCTATTTAGCGCATAATTTATTTTTCACATCACGAAAGTCACGCTTCTTTAATACGGCGGCGCCGTAAGGATAGGCTTTTCCCCTCTTGGAAAGACCTCTTGAGATTATACGCTCCCGTGCGGGGGGGGGGGGGGGTCAACCCCCATATACGGCGTCCACAATGGCGTATGCCGTCTTGCTATATATAACATACTACTCCTCTTTTGTTTAGTGATAATAGCAATAGTTTTAGTTCTCGTCTATAAAGAAATTCCTGTTTACACATAAAAAGAAACACGCCTGTTTGGATTTTTTGGGGCGTCATTCGCAATCAGCGCATTGCGTCTCCGCATTCTACGACGTCCCGCTTTGGAAGGCGGCGTGACGTCGGCTTCCTACGGATGCCGCTCTGTTGTTCACAGCCTCATAATGGGAAAGCGGAAGGGATAAGCGGACAAAGAATTGGAGGTGACGGGAGTCGAACCCGTGTCCTGACACGCGAAACGCAAGCGTCTACAGGTTTAGCCGCACATTATATTGTCGGGCGGCGCGTGGCTGTGCGGCTCGCGGCGTCACCGTATTCCGGAAAATCTCACCCCGCTCCGTCCGGACGCGGAACAAGGCCAGCCTTGATTGCAACGCGGATGACCGTTCCTCAAGGCGTGGGAACGGGTCCGCGTTGATTACGCGGCGAACGCGTAATCAAAACTGTCGTCAGCGACTTTAGCTTTGGCAGTTATAATGATGCCGAATCAGGAGATCGGCGCTCCACCTGCAACCGGCGCCCCGAACCGTACCAATCGAAACCGGGACACCCCCAATGCGCCTATCCTAGCATAGCGTCAAAATAGTGTCAAGACCATTTTCGGTCAATTTGCGTGACGCCATCCAGTTTTCCGCGCGTCTGCGCGTCCCCATAATGGTCGCGTTAGAGATCGCGCTTCATGCCCGCATCCGGCAACGTGAACGCCAAACCGCAGCAAAGCATGAGTATGACGCCCGCCGCGCAGGCGGAGCCGTAACGGTACGCGCCGGCAGCGCGGTAAATCAGGAGGGGCAACGTTTCAAAATTTTCGATTCCCAGCATCATCACGGCATTTAGTTCTCCGAGGCTGATGGCCGCGGCAAAGCCAAAAGCCGAGCGGATGTGCCTGCCGCACAGCGGAATATCCACCGTGAAAAGCCGTTTGAGCGGGGACGCGCCAAGCGACTCCGCCGCGTTGATGATTCCGGTGTTGACGGCGTGGATCCCTTCCATAATGGCGTTGGCGGCAAACGGCAGCGCCGTCACTGCGTGTACCGCGACAACGGCGGCTACATTCGCGCCGCGATTCCTGCCGTATAGCATAAGAAAGCCCAATCCCATCACAATGCCTGACGACGCAAGCGGCGCGGAAACAAAGAGCCGGATTGCGCGCGCCAGTAGGGGCGCCGCGCCGCCGCCTTTTGCGGCGTTTCTTTCACTGTTTTGCACTGTCCACGCCGCGATAATCGCCAATACGCACGCCGCCAGAGCGGAACAAAACGCCAGCGCAAGCGAGCGGGCCAGGGCGGGGGCGCATCGTTCCCCAATGCTCAACCACCATTTGAGAGATGCCGCCGCCGCTCCGGAGCGTGAAACTCTTGAAAGAAACGATTCCACGACGATTGAAAGGAGAGGTCCTAAAACAACGCAGCCGGCGATCAAAAGGTAGAACAAAAATGGCCAAGACGTACGGAGCGGCATAGGCTTCTTTTCCATAGTACGACGAACATTGTCAGGAAAAAAGGTTTGCGTCTTCCGCTCGAAAAATACGGTTAAGGCGAACACGATGACCGCGATGACGGTTTCCGTTATGGCGAATACGCTCGCCTCTCTGAAAGAGAGGAGGATGCGGCTGTACCGGTAGATTTCCACCCCAAGCGTGGTCGCCCGAGGACCGCCGCCCAGCGCCAGCACAATGGAAAAACTCATAAAACTGTAGAGAAAGGCAAGCGACGCGGAGCGCATGATCGCGGGAGTTATCGCGGGCAGGAAAAGAGTCCTCGCCGTTGTCAAGGGAGACGCGCCAAGCGTCGCCGCCGCCGGAGCGTAGGCTTGCCTGACGTGTACAAGACTGTCCCCTACAAGGCGGATCACAAGCGGAAAATTGTAAAAAGCATGTGCCAGCACAATGGCCGACGTCTGGTACAGGATGGGCGCGCGGGGCGCGCCGTCTTTCCCGCCACCCATAAGCGCGGCGATGAAACGGTTGAACCATCCGGCGTTGCCGAAGAAAAGCACAAACCCAAGCGCCACAAGGATGGACGGCATGGCAAAAGGAACAGCCGTTAATGGACGCAAAGCGCGGGCGAGTTTTGAATCGCTTGCGCCCACAAACCACGCGCCGGGCAGTCCCAAAAGCAAAGCCGCAATCGCGCTGAAAAACGCCTGTTTAATGGTAAACAGGGCTATGGGCAACACAGGCAGACTGCGCAACGCGACGGCTGGCGCAGTGTGAGATTCATCGTTTGAGAAAGCGCTTGAGAACACTGAAAAACCTCCGGCGAGAGCCGCGCCATACGGCAGGATAAACGCGCCTGTTACCGCGAGTATAGGGACAAGCGCGAGGAGATTGGTTTTTTTGTAAAAATCAACGGTGTCGTTCATAATCATAGCCTAGCAGTTTGTCGCGCT
>JAIRLZ010000084.1 GCA_031259035.1 Treponema sp.
TCCCAGGGCGGATTCCCAAGCACACAGTCAAAGCCTCCTTTGGTAAACACTTCGGGGAACTCCAAAGGCCAGTGGAAAAAACGGTTTTCGGCGGCGATTTTGGCGGCCAGGGCGTTGACGCCTTCATTAAACGTTAATTCTTCCTGGCCCGCGGCGGCGCGGTTTACGTCGGCGCTTGTAGGAATGGGGACGCCGTTTTGCTTCTCGGCATAAAATGCGGCAGTATAGAGATCGCAGGCTTTCTTAATGTGGCGGTATTCAGGAAGCTCAAGAAGATCGGCAAAGATACGGGCCTTCTTTTCCACGTCTTCAAGGCTGTCGTTGGCGGCGTTTTCGAGCCTCCGGTGGAATTCGTTTAGCTTTGCCGCGGTTTTTTCAAGCGGATCGGCGAACAGGCTGCTCTGTCCGTGCTTAATATTTTCAATCTCCTTTTCATTCCGCTTCTTTATTTTCTTCGCCGCTTCACTGTCATCGCCGGAAAGGGCTTTGTAGGCGTCGCCGGGTATTCCCTTCGCAAGGACATCGAAGTCCATCACCCCGGCAAGGGAATTGCCGCAGCGTATGTGGTGGTCAAGGAACGAGAGGGGCTTGCCCGGTTCGTAACCTTCGAGCCACAGGGCCATGCGGGTAAGCTCCACCGCCAGGGGGTTAAGGTCAACGCCGTAAATGCAGGAGGCGATAATGTCCCGCAGGGCGGAGCGGTAGTTGGCATCGGTAATTTCTCCGTGGCGGAGCTGAGCCAAATGTTCCGCGAGACGGCGGGCCGCCGCCAGGAGAAAATGCCCGCTGCCGCAGCTTGGGTCGATAACGGTTATGGACAGTAAAACTTTTTCGAGTTCGGCGGGGGATTTTAAGGGGGCGGCAGCCCCCTTAGGAGAGGGGGAAGCGGAAGACCAAGCGGAGGGAAATGTGGACGCGCCGCAGGCGTGGACATATTGACCGGAGCGCGGGGCTGGAGCAGGGGGAGACTTCCCCCCTCCCAGTTTTTCTTCTATCAGGGGATCGAGGTTGCTCTTGATGAGGCTTAAGACCAGACTTTCATCGGTATAGTACGAACCGGTGGTTTTTCGCGCTCCCCCCTTATCTGAAAGGCTGAACTCGCCCCGGGGCACGTTAAGGACCGGTTCAAGTTCGAGAAGGCTTTCGTACACCGAGCCGAGTTCTTCAACGTCCAGGTTCTTGTAGTCGATGAGCATAAGGCGGCGGTCTTCGGTAGTCCAGCGGAGTTTACGCATGGCGTTGAGGATAGCGGCGTTGGAGATTTTACAAGGGTCAAGGTTGGGGCATACGGCGGCGCCAAAGAGTCCGCCCAGACTGGGGAGGTCGAGCCGGCTTTCCCCGCGGGCTAAAGCGTTCCACACGATTTTAAGGCCCGCCCAAATATCACTGTAATTGTTGGCGGTCTGGTATGATAACGAGCGATCCCGGAGACGGCGCAGAGAGTAGCCCTGGCGATAGATCTCCTGGGCCCGGCGGATTGAAGCGCGGAGGGAATCATCCATCTCCGCCGTTATATCATGTTCAAAAAGCAGGCCCCGTTCCTCAATGGTGATGAGAAACAGAAAACGGTATATAAGCCGCAGAAGTTCGGTAAAATACCCGGTGGAACCAAGCTCCCCGGAATCGAGTTTTTCCCGAAGGGTATCGTTGGCGGTATCGGGGAAAGCGATAAAGCCCCTGCCCAATTCGGTGAGCGCTTCGGTAACGCCGACGCGGAGTTTTTCCCGAACCCGGACGCCGTTATCTTCGCCTTCCTTTTTCCATACATCCCAGACACATTCGCCTTCGGCAAGACGGATTCGGGAACTGTGGAAAAAGAGGTAGAGCATTTTGAAATCCGGGAAACGGTTTTCGCTGAGTATGGTTTCAAGGTTAAACTCTACAAACGCGGGGCGGCCCAGGGAGGCATGGGGGCGTAAAAGGCGGATAGCGTAAGTGTCGTTTGCAGCGGCAGTTTTTATTGCCCAGAAGGTTTGCGAATGTAAACCCGATTCATCCTGAGCGGCGTTTACGGTTGCCTCATAATCTTCTTTGGAATACGAAAGGCAGTCATGGAAAAAGCCGGCGGTGAACTTTTGGGCGGTCGTCCTGCCTGTTTTGTAAGCGGCCCACAGGGCGGAAGCAATCCGGAAACTACGGCCGATCTCGTCGATCAGGTTGAGGCCGGGGAGGATATTGTAATCCTCTGCCGTCTGATTATTCGCTTCACCGGATACGATTTTCTGAACCATGCCGGCGGTAAAGAGGGCGCCTTCGAGTTTGAGGGTATCGAAGTTGATTCCCGAAAACCGGTTCTTCCGCATAAACTATACCGCCTCCGGCAGTTTCGGGAGTATGACATAAAGGCCGATTAAATCAACCGGGAGGCCCGGCTCCGCGGAGAACTCGCCCCGGTCACGACCGGCATCCCGAACCCGCCGGTGGTCGGCAAGGAGGGCGGCGGATTTTTCACGGGCGATTGCGTCAAAAATGTTTCCCGACGACTTGAACCAGTTGAGGCTCCGCCGCAATTCGCGGTCAATGACCGGCTT
>JAIRLZ010000296.1 GCA_031259035.1 Treponema sp.
CTTCAATCTCCAGCGCGAACACTTTGCTTTTCCGTTGCTGGTTGTACATTTTTCTCTTGCGCTCCGGAAGGCTTTCCACAGGCGACTCTTTGAAGCCAAGCGTTTCAAACCAGTCCTGCGTGGTTGTCGTAAGGACAAAAACGCGCGTGAAGCCTTTTTTTGCGGCTGTCTCTATGAGGCGCTTCACTACGCGGCGCCCCAATCCCATTGTGGCGAACATCGGATCCGTCGCCACCGCGGCGAGTTCGGCTTGTCTCTCACCCCAGTCATGGAGGGCGGCGCACGCCCGAATGGATCCATCGACTTCCATCACAACATAATCCTCTTTCTTTTCCTGCACCGCTTCGGGCGTACGCCTGATAAGAACGCCCTTCTGCATGAGCGGTTCCATGAGGCGCAATATGTCGGGGATCTCCGAGTTGCGGAGCGCCCGCACCGCTTCGTATTCATCGGTGTAGATCATGACGCCCGATCCCATGTTGGAGAAAATCTCTTTCAATATGACGCCTTCTTCCGCCCCGTCAACGATATGCACCCGCTCGACGCCGGCTTTTGTCGCCTGAATCCCCAATTCAAGCGATTTCAGGCTTTCATCCGGCGCCCCGCCTTTGTTCGCCGCGAGCAGGCGGCCGGCTTCCTGGAGGTTGAGTTTGACGATGCGTCCGTTTTCGTCAATGTCAACGCCTTTCGGAACATCATACACGCCGGCTGTAAGGCGGCGGCCCTTTGAAACGATGAATAGTTTTATCGCGCCAAGCGCGGAGGCCGCCGCCAAAGCGATCTCGTCGCTTGCGACATTGTAGGGTTTTCCGACCGGACTCCAGCCGATGCAGGGAAGAATGGGCGCCATGCCCTGTTTCAACGCCCGTTCAAGCGAATCAAGAAGCACCTTGTCGACAACGCCCGTATGTTGCATGTCAACGCCGTCAATCACTCCCATCCCCCGCGCGCGGAAAAAATTGCCGATAATCGCGTCAACCCTGCTCGCGGACAGCGTCATAAAGCGCGTCGCCGCATGAAAAGCGGCCATTTCCACAAAAGGAAGCTCCTCCGGGGTCGTGATCCTGACCTGCTCGTAATACGTTGAGACAATGCCGCGCTTTTTAAGCGCGGAGTCGATCCATTCTTTGGCTCCCGGCACGATCACCACGCGGAAGCCGGTTTTCGCAAGCAGCGCCATGTCCTTCATCAGCGAAGGAAAATGCGGATCGTCTATGATGGAGCAATCGATCTTGAATACCATGGTGGAACCGTCAAAACGGCTCTGATAATGGAACGCTTCCCGTATGAGTTCCACTTGCAATGTTGCGTTATCCATGTGCGGTACAGTACTTCTAAAAGAGATGTTTTGCAAGAGGGGCGCGCCCACAGAGGCGGTTTTGGCGGCCAAAAACATCAATCGTCCGCTTTACGTGGTAAAAAGAGCCTGTTTCAAAACGCGCCTTATAGCGTTAGTTTTGAAACAGGCTCTATTGACAAAATTTCTAAAAAAAACGCATTATCATTAGAAGCTGTTCCAAAAAGTCAGATTTTGGAAAGGCATCATTATAGTGGCGTTGTTCAGAAACCTCAGTTTCTGAACAACAACCATTAAACAAGTCCATTCAATCATAAAGGAGAGCGCGAATGAATAAAAAAGGCGAAGTTGGCGTGGCGCTTGAAAAATTGCGCGCGCCGGCGTCCGGCGCGGTCGTGGCGCTTAAACCGGTGAAAAGCGCGCGGGCCGCGCTTGCGGCGCTTGTTCTTGGGGCGGCGGCGCTCGCCGGCTGCCCGAATGCCGATACGCCAATCCCCTCCTCCCCCCGACTGAAACCTTGCCGGCGCTGAGTGTCGGCGGCGCGGCGGCCGCGATAGTCAAGGACGTCCAAAACGCCAATATCTTGAACGTTTCAATCGCAATCCCGGACGGAGCCACTCCCGCGCACATCGCCCTCACGGACGGCGCCAATTTCACTTTTTCGGGCAAGACCTTCAACTTCAACATAACGTTTGCAAGCGGGGTTTATGATGAAACGATGGTCGATGCGATAAAGGGGAAGTTCACGGCGAAGGGAGCGTCCGTAGGGGAGACCGTTGCCACGCCGGACAATCCGAATACGCCGGATAATCCGGATACGCCGGATAATCCAGAGCAGCCGGGGCCGACAGAAACCCTGCCGGCGCTGAGTGTCGGCACGGCGACGGCTACGATAACCAAAGACGCGCAGAACGCTGATATTTTGAATGTCTCGATAACGATTCCGAACGGCACGTCCGTTTCGCAGATAGCCCTTACGGATGGCGCCAACTTCACCTTTAACGGCAAGACCTTCAACTTCGATATAACATTCGCAAGCGGAGCCTACGATGATTCTATAGTTGAAGCGATAAAGGGCAAGTTCGCGGCCAAGGAGGGCGCTACTGTCGGCGCGGTCAATACCACACCGGCAAAGCCGGAGGAACCTCCCGTCAACACTCCCCAACCAGCTACGCTAAAAATCGACGGAGCCCTGATAACTATCCCTGTTCCGGCCGAAGGGGTCAATACGATAAATGTTTCCGCCGTGGTGTCGGATGGAGTAGTCGCGGACTTTTCCGACCCGAGCGGCATACTTGCGGGAAAGACCATTAATCTGATTTTGGATACTTCTGTTCCCGCAGCCGGTGACGGACTAAAAAGAATAAACTGCTCGGCGATTTCCGCAATCGAGAATGCGTTCAAGGCCAAGGGCGCCTCGCCCCTCTCCAACACGACGGGCGGGGTGATACCGGTGTTCGACACGACTTCCCTCAAAAACGGCGTTGTGAACGACGATTTGGCTTCGTTAGCTCAAAGGGCTGCCGCACAGACCCCAGAAGTGAAAATCGTGAACGGCATAAAGGCGCTTTACAATGGCGGGAATCAAGTATTGAAGGTGGAAAGTCCCATGCAACTGGCCGGGGACATCTGGTGTTCCCAGCTTGACCGGATACAGACGACGCAGGGGAACATCCACGCGGACGAAACGCTGAGGCTGTGGGAAAGTGGCGGCGAAATAAATAATCCCCGCCGCAAGCGGCGGGGTATTGAAGATTTCTCCTTGAAATCTTTGCGTATGCGGGGGAACAAATCCCCCGCACCCCCAGTTCTAACCGCCCCAAGGGGCGGGGT
>JAIRLZ010000229.1 GCA_031259035.1 Treponema sp.
AACGGAGCGGCGGGCGGCGGCGAGGCTCAAGGCGAAGGCGCAGCCGCCCTGGGCGAAGCCGCCGTCATGGGAAAGGGCGCCTATCTCGCGGAAGCCGGGCTTTTTATCCTCCCAATGCCGGAAAGTTCTGACGGGGATTTGCTGTTTGAGGAGGGCGCCGGGTTTGGCGGGGGAGGCTCCCCTGGTCTTATGCCGTTTCCGTCCCGGCATCCGCTCGACGGCGGAACGGCCGACGCGCGCCGGTTTCTCCCGCGCCTCCCCTGATATGGCAAACTCGACGCTCAAGGCGTTCAGGTTCGCCCGGAGCACGGGGAGCGGACGCCTGCCGCGGGGGCGGAGGAAAAAGACCCGGATGGCAAGGACGGCCTTTTGGTTCGCCGTAAATGCGCTTGTAGAGCCGTTTCCCGCGCCCCCGAGCGGTTGTTTTGACGCTCGCCGTCTGTTTGTCTTCCGCAATTGGGTTTTTCCCGCGAGGCGGATCGGGGAGATCGCGCGCTTGCGGGTGCGGCCGGTGTTTTGGCGAAACTCGTCCATGATGGCGCTTTTCTTCGCCTTTCCCGCCTTCCGATAGCGCGGACCGGCAATGTCCGCGAGCGCTTTTTTTTGAGCCATAGCCAGCCGCATGGCTACCCCCGGCTAGTTATCGGGGGGAAAGTAATGATCCCCTATGGTTAGATTTTTAACATGAGATTCCACGGCCCCTTGGGTTAGATTTAACGTGAGCCAATGCGGAATGTTGACAAACGCCAATAAATAATGTAGGATCTCTTCAAAAGCAAATGAATTTCCAAACCGGAGGCAATTATGACAGGTTTTTCCCTTGTCATCGGGTTTATCATACCTAGTATCGTGATGATATTCGCCATCTCGAAATTGAAAAGACATCCCTTCTTTTCGATTATGGCCGCGTCTCTCATTTTCGGGCTTATTGGCGGCATTCCGCCGGTCAAGCGGACGAGAGCGAGCGGCGGAATGACGGTTGTCGCGCTTTCAATTGGACTGTACGCATCTCGCGCGTTCATTTTGCCGCTGATGCTACGGTGACAGGAGGCGCTATGCCGGTATCCAAGCTGTTCTTCGACGCGAATCGCCTCATCAAGAAGGCTGTCAAGATGAACCTGCCGGACGAGGCTGTCCGCAAAGCCTTGAAGGGACGCATATTTTCCGGAGAAATTTCGGTTGTAGCTATCGGCAAAGCCGCATGGACAATGGCAAAAGCCGCTTATGACGAACTCGGCGCCCGCATAAAGCGCGGCGTTGTCATTACAAAATACGGCCATTCCCAAGGCGCGATTCCTGGCATGGAGATTGTCGAGGCCGGGCATCCCGTATCGGACGCGAACACAATCGCCGGTACGGAAAAAGCTCTGTCTCTGGCGGCGAGCATGGACGAAAAAGACGAATTGCTGCTCTTGATTTCCGGCGGCGGATCGGCGCTGTTTGAAAAACCCTTGCCGCCGCTCACGCTGGACGACATTGCGGCGGTGAATAAGGCGCTTCTCGCATCCGGCGCGGACATTGTGGAAATCAACATGATACGCAAGCGCCTTTCATCCGTAAAAGCTGGAAGATTCGCGCTTGCCTGCGCCCCGGCTAAAATCCTTGCCATCGTACTTTCCGATGTGCTGGGAGACCGGCTGGATTCCATCGCGTCTGGACCTGCGGCTCCGGATCTATCCACTGCGGAAGACGCCTTGAATGTCGCTCAAAAATACAAGCTGCCACTTGGCGATACGATTTCATATCTGGCGAAAGAGACGCCAAAAAGCCTTTCCAACGTTGAAACCGTTATTATTGGAAGCGTGCGGACCCTTTGTAAAAGCGCGGCGGATATCGCCGGCGAGATGGGTTACAAGCCATACATTCTCTGCTCCGGCATGAACTGTGAAGCGCGTGAAGCCGGGCGGCTCGCGGCGGCGCTTGCGCGGCAGATCGCATCTGGTGACGGCGCGTTTCACCGGCCATGCGCCCTTATTTTGGGCGGCGAGACGGTCGTTCACGTACGGGGTGCGGGCAAAGGCGGACGCAATCAGGAAATCGCTCTCGCGGCGGCGGAAGGAATAGCCGATCTCAAAGACATAGCGGTTTTCTCATTTGGCTCCGACGGCTCCGACGGGCCGACGGACGCGGCGGGAGGCATTGTGGATGGCTCCACCGCGCGCAAACTTCATGTTCGTGGGATGAAACTTTTAGAATACCTCGATAACAACGACGCCTACCATGCGCTCAAAGCCGTTGATTCCCTTATTATCACAGGGCCGACCGGTACAAATGTAAACGATCTGACGGTAATTTTGGCTTTATGACAGGGTATGCAATATGGCGCGGCTTGCGGGTTTGCGCCCCAAACGTCCCTTTCAAACCTCTGACATTTTTCGATTCCTGTGTTATAATCTCACCGTCGTTTTCCACAGGGAGACAGGAACAGAGAAGGAGGCTGAGAATGTCTGAAAAATTTGACCGGCGATCCTTTCCCAAAACTTTTGGGAAAGCCTCCGGTTTGTAGAGCTTTTACAAGGCATATTTGAACTCGACAAGGCCGATCTTGACTTCGGCATATACCGGATTATGAATATCCGCAAGGCGGAAACCCAAAATTTCTTAGACACTGTTAGCAAAGAAGTATTTTTTTGATGATCAGTAGGCCGACTTTTTTTGAAGTGCGAAAACGATAGGGCATAGAAACGGCATCGTAAACACGGTAGAATAAAGTTGCAAAACACAGTCTATCGGAGGTATCGGACCTTTGGTCCGCCGATGCCGTATGCACACTATACCACAGACGAAAGGAACGCGCTACAGGCAATGGAGGGCATGGCCCTGCCCAAATGCTGTATGTCAGTGATACTCGGCAAACACCTCAGCGGCATATACCGCGAACTGAATCGCAATGGGTCAGGCGGCGTTTACACCGGCAGCGAGTCCCGGGCGGCAAGCGCGCGAAGGCGGTTGGAGAGCAAGCCGCGCCCCAAGCTGGACGACCCCGCGCTCACGCGGGAAAGTATGCGTTTGTTCAAACGAGACCTGTCCGCGGACCAGATTGCGGGCCGGCTTAAGGCAGTATACGCCAAACAGCCGGAAAAACAGGCCGCGACATCGACCATCTACACCTTTTTATACGGGGAAAGACCCCGGGCTGAAAGAGCGTTTCCGGCAAAAACAGGCGAAGCCGCGCAAGCGGAAGGGGTCAAAAGACCGTCGCGGCCAGCTGGTTGGCCGCGTCTCCATCGATGAACCTTCGAAAATCGTTGAACGGAAGTTCCGCGCGGGCGATTGGAAGGGAGACGCCATAGAAAGCGCCGGTAAAAACGCCTCTATAGCCACCTTTGTTGACCGGAAGCCCACATTGTTCCTGGCTCAAATTATGCCGGACAAGTCGGCGGCGACGTTGAACAAGGCCGCCGTCCGCGCCTTCAAGCCCATACCCGCGCGGATGAGGAACACCCTGACGCTGGACAACGGCAAGGAATTCGCGGCGCATAAAAGCCTGTCACAAACGCTGGGGATAGACATCCACTTCGCCCATCCGTATCATTCATGGGGGCGTGGGCTTAACGAACACACTAACGGACTGATACGGCAGCGCCTGCCTAAAAAAACACCCTTCGATGGTCTTACCCAAAAGCAGCTTGACAAAATCGTTGATAAAATCAACAATCGTCCTCGCAAGGTTTTAGACTACCTGACTCCTTACGAGGTTTTTTCGCCATAAAATTCGCACTTCAAAAAAAATTCCGCGAAATAAGGCTGTCAATAACTAGCGATTACTTCACTCCCTGAGCGGGTTAATTCACGGGGGAATCGTCCCCCCCCCCCCCCGCTTGCAAGTTCCGGGACTTTGACGCTGGCGAAAAAGGAATCGTGAATGAGACGCTTGGTAACCTGAGGCAAATGTGATTTTTTATCTTTATTCAGGAAAGCCGGAAATTTCACCTCGTAATACTGTTTGTCATAATACGCCTTGAAACCGATTTT
>JAIRLZ010000298.1 GCA_031259035.1 Treponema sp.
CCGTCAACTTCGGCGGCTTCATACACCTCCGGGTTGATGGCGGTTATCGCGGCGAGGTAGATGATCGTTCCCCAGCCGACTTCCTTCCACACGCCCAGGACGATATAGGTTCCAACCCACAGTTGCTTGTCCATAAGAAAATCAATGGGGCCGACGCCGATCCTGCCCAGCAGAATGTTCACGACGCCCGCGCCCGGGGCGAGCAGTTTGCTGGCTATGCCGGAAATAATGATCCACGAAAGGAAGTGCGGCAGGTACACAACGGTCTGGGTGAATTTTTTGTACAACGTAAAGCGCAGCTCGTTGAGCAGAATCGCGAGGATAATGGGAGCCGGAAATCCAACTACGAGGTCAAGTAAATTAAGCAAAATGGTGTTTCTCAGCGCGTTGTAAAAATCCTTGGATTGAAACGCCTGACCGAACCATTTGAATCCGCTCCACGGAGACTCCCATACGCCTTTGAACATGTTGTAGTCTTTGAAGGCGATGACAATATTCGTCATGGGAATATAACGAAAAACCAAAAAAAAAGCCATTGGAAGCAGCAACATAAGGTACAGCATCCATGTGCGCCCTATATAGGCGCGTGTTGTTACTTTCATAGTAACTCCTCTATCACAATGAGGGTCTGATGTTCCGTCCTTTTGGACGGTCAGCATTGGCGACGCCAATAAAAATTTGAAAAATCGTTGCAAAATAAATGCAAAACAAAATTTTTGCAATTGAGGCTGTTCCAAAACGCGCCTTATGGCGTCAGTTTTGGAACAGCCTCTTACCTCTGGAGAACATTGGATAAGCCGCGACTGCCCACCTCATAAAGAATTGGCAATGTTCTCCAAGAGCCTGTTCCAAAACGCGACCGTGCGTTCAGCTGACGTGCCGTTCAGATTGGTTTTGGAACTGCCTCATATAAGAGTCTAATTATTATAAACATGTAGTCAAGTGTAAAAAATATGGAAAATTGGTATAAATTTCATATAAAATCGCTTCCAGCTTGCGTTTTCATTCGCGGCAGGTCTACGCTCCGTCCTTGCGCTATCTTTCCTTCGTAAGGGTCAGGATCGAATGTTCCTGTTTAATAGTCAAAGTCCCATTTTTTATGGAATAGGGCGCCGGAGCTTCCTCTCCCAAGACGATTTTTTTATCACTTGTCACAAAATAGCGCATCCAAATTTCATTATTGACATTTAACATATTGTCGGATAAAAACACAAACCACGTGACAGTTCCGTCTCGCCGCGCCATCTTCCATGTTCCAATCAACGCGGACTCCGGCTTGCCGCCGCACCCCGACAGCGCCATTGCAACCACTAGCAACGCGCAAAACACGCTCTTTTTTTTCATTCGCTTGTCCTCTTGCTCTCCCAATGGAAGCCCGCCGCAATTGTCCTTGGCGAATGATTGCGGCGGGCTTCTACATATCGACGCCTCATCTTTGATGATAATATTTGTACAAATTGCCGGCCGTAGAATTTGCGCCGATAAAGTAAGTCGGCTTTGATGGCCAAAGCGGTATATGGGGGAACACTGTGGAAAGGAGTTCGGCATCCCCGAATTCGGAAAAACCCATCGGAAAGATTTTCTTCAGATTCTTCGTGTTCACCATAAAGGAAAACCGACCATAAGGCGCCGAATTGTTTCCCACAACATGTTGATCGCCACCCAGCTTTTCAATAGGCTGCGACACGAGTTCAATCTCACCGGTGACCACCTCTTTATACCCGTCGTTTTTATCTTCATACCATATTATTTTAAATAATGAAGGGGCCTTGCCGCCCAGTTCGGTGACAAACAGATTGGCGAGTGTGAACGCGCCCGGCTTAAAGAATTCGTTCACACTGATCGCATAGCAACCCTCGTCCGCTTCGTCGATCCATACGCCGCCATCTTTAGGCAGTTTTTTCGGAAAGCGGAATATCCCATAGATTTAGAGGGAAAAACGGGCCAAAAGCTCGTTTTTCCAAAGCCTGTTCCAAAACCAACCGGGTTTTGGAACAGCCTCATCTATGACAAGTATACAGCGTGAACTCAGCCTATCGCTATGGAACCGGTTTCACCGGTCCGTATGCGGATGCATTCTTCAATGGGAACAACGAATATCTTCCCGTCTCCGATTTCTCCGCTGCGGGCGCCTTTAATAATCGCGTTTATAGTTGGCTTCACAAAGTTGTCGTTGACCGCGATTTCTATGCGGACTTTTTTCCGCAGGGTTACTTCGACCTCAACGCCGCGGTACATTTCGCCGGTTAAACCGCCCTGTTGACCGCACCCCATTGAGTTGGTTGCTGAAATTTTCTTTACATCAGCCTCGTACAAAGCTTGCTTCACGTCATTCAAAGCATAAGGCTGGATATACGCTATGATTAATTTCATTTTTGGTTTCACTCCTATTAAAGCAAGAGAAATTGATTTCTCTTACAAATTGCTGAAAATCTGGAAGCCCGCATACGCTTCAGACTTATGCTCGCTCAAATCAAGACCCATCAATTCGTCCTTGTGGGATACACGCAAACCCGTAGTGGCTTTGAGTGTCAAGAACAGAAGCAGGCTGGTGAGCGCGGCCCATGCGCCGACCGTCAGGACGCCGACAAGCTGTACGCCAAACAGGGAGAAGCCGCCGCCGTGGAGCAGTCCGACAATCCCCTCTTCCGGGGCGTTTGCCCAAATGCCAACCGCAAGGGTTCCGAAGATGCCACAGGTAAGGTGTACCGAAGAGGCGCCAACAGGGTCGTCAATCTTGAGAACCTTGTCGATAAACTCCACTGAGAACACGACCAAAGCGCCGGCAATAAGGCCGATGATTATCGAAGCGCCCGGAGACACCACCGCGCAGGGGGCGGTAAGTCCCACGAGCCCCGCAAGAAGTCCGTTGAGGGTCATAGAGGCGTCAGGCTTTTTGAACCAGATCCACGAGACGAACAAGGCGCTTATCGCGCCGGCGGCTGCGGCAAGACAGGTGGTTACGGCGACACGGGCGATGTTAAGTCCGCTCCAGATGCCGCCTCCTCCCACGGTGGCGATGCCGGTGGAAGCGGCGTTAAAGCCGAACCATCCGAAGAACAGGAGCAGCACTCCCAGCGCGGCGTAGGGAATATTGTGTCCCGGGAAGGCTTTGACGGAAATTTTTCCGTCAGCTCCCT
>JAIRLZ010000285.1 GCA_031259035.1 Treponema sp.
AGCGCCCGGAAGCGCTTGACATGCTCAAGCAAGCCCTCTCCAATACCGGCGTTGACATTCGCCTCAAACCGATACGCGGCGGCACGGACGGCTCTCGCCTTACGGAAATGGGCGTTCCCACACCCAACATCTTTACCGGCGGGCGCAACTGGCACAGTACGCTCGAATGGGCGTCTGTGCCAGACATGACGGCGGCGTGCAAGGTTGTTATAGAACTGATACGGTTGTGGGGAGAAACATAACCGAAACGCCGCAAATCGCTTACGCTTCGCGCACGCTCCCCGCGCATGTTCTCGCTCACGTTTCGCGCACGCTCCGCGCCAATTCCTTGCCGCGTTCTTCCAATGCGATGATATCTTCCTGAGAGGGGAAACCCGGCCATTCATAGCTTTCAAGGTTGTTCCATTTTAAGGGTTCAATCGCCGCTTCGTATTCTTTTTTAGCGCCGCCGATCCAGCCGAACGATCCTATGCGCAATACGGTCTTGCCGAACAGGTGTTTGCGTTTGAAAAGATCGATGATGTGCGCCATAGGCGGAAACATTGCGTATTCGTACGTCGGCATAGCGATCACAAGAGCGGAACTTTTCCATGCGTCGGCCAACACATAGGAGAAGTCTTCATCAGGCGCACGGTGAATGGCATAAGATACACCTTCCGCCTCAATGCCGCGTATCACCGCATCAAGCCCCGCTTTGGTGTTGCCGTACATGGAACCCCAGACAATGGCGATCTCTTTTTCCGCGGGACCTTTCGCGTATGAAGCGTATGTAGCGTAGAGGTCGATGATCTTTTGCGGGTTTTTCCGCCATACGATGCCGTGGCTCGGAGCGACACACTTTATTGCCAAACGCCGCGCCTTTTGAATCGCTTTTTCCACAAAAAGCGAGAATGAAGAGACGATATTCGCGTAATATCTAAGCGTTTCTCTCTCAAAAAAGGCGCGTTCTTCACTGGTAAACGCATCGTCAAAAACCCGCTCACCAAGAGCGCCGAAAGAGCCAAAGGCGTCGCAAGAAAAAAGCGTGCCGGACGCCTCATGCCACGTGACCATAGTTTCGGGCCAATGAACATTTGGCGCCTCAATGAAGGCAAGCGTCTGGCCGTTTCCCAAATCAAGCGTGTCGCCGTCTTTCACGACGCGCACTCCAGCCTCTATCTTGTAAAAAGATTTAATCAGCTTGCAACCCTTGTCTGTGCACAGGATTTCACAATGAGGATTCAACGCGCGAAATTCTTTCAGCCAACCCGTGTGATCCGGTTCAATATGGTTTAAGATGAGGTAATCAATAGAAGCGAAATCCATGCCAATGGATGTTAAAGCCTCCGCAAGCTGGCTCGGCGCTTCGCTCCAATCCTTCACCAGATCGACAAGCGCAATCTTCTCGCCTTTTACAACATAGGAATTAAGAGACACTCCATCTTTGATGGACCATATGCCCTCGAAAAGATCAGTCGTTCGAATATCGGCATGAATACAATACACAACATCAGAAATAGCAACTGCATACATATATAACAATTACACCCACGTATCCTTCTAAAAATTAGAAATAAAAAAAGACATACCGGAGAATACTCCGGCAAATTGTTGATTAAAGAGACAATGATTAGCGCTTTAGAATCGATACAACACGCTCTAACACTTTCCTTCGGTCAAGAGGTTTTACGATGTAACTCTTAGCGCCCATAAGCAACGATTTCTTAACCACATCTTCTTTTCCCAAAGCGCTTACCATAATTACCACTGCATTTTTATCAAATTCAAGTATTTTCTCCAAAGCGGTAACGCCGTCCATAATCGGCATAGTAATATCCATGGTAACCAAATCAATATTAGGATACATTTCCTTGTACCGTTCTACGCCCTGCGCGCCGTCCGCAGCAGTTCCTGCAACTTCAAAGCCTTCCGATGTGAAAATTTGACCAAGCTGTTTCGCGATAAACATGGAATCATCAACGACAAGAACACGATATGAAGTTCCATCCTCTTTAAGACCTTCCGGCTCTTTTTCATTGACGGGTACATCACTCTTTACTATCATGCGGTACTCCTCTACTCTGCCGATTATATAGTATAAATGTTTCAGTGTCAAGTGGTAAAACACCACTTTTTCACTATCGGTTTTTTAGAAAATGGAGCTGTTCAAAAACTAACCCGAATTTATGTTCGCTGAACGCAAGTTCGCCGAATGTAGTTCGCGTTTTGAAACAGGCTCAAATATGAAATATACCACGTTTGAGGTTTAATTTTTATGGCGGAAAAACCGTTCTTACTTGCGCCTATGGCTGAAATAAGCCACAGGGCGCTGAGAGAGCTTGTCGCCGGTTTCGGCGGTTGCGATGAGTACTTCTCCGAAATGATCAGCGCGGGCGCGCTTATAAGCGGAGGGCGATACGAGTCGTGGTATCTGGACAACGCTCTCGAACCGGAAAAGTTCGTGTACCAATTGGTCAGTGGAAACGCGGAGCGCCTTGCAAACGCCGCGTCCTTTTTGGAACCGTATGAATGCGCTGGGTTTGATATTAATATGGGGTGTTCCGCGCCGCCCATTATCAGAGCGGGCGGCGGAGTGCAGTGGATGACTTCCATCGACAAGGCTGGCGATATGATTGCCCGCGTACGGAAGCGCACAAAACGGCGTTTAAGCGTTAAACTCCGCATCGGTTTTGCCTATGACCTTGACTACCTTGTCTCGTTTTGCAAACGGCTTGAAGACGAGGGCGTTGAGCGCATCACCCTGCACCCCCGAATTGCGCGGGAAAAATTCAAGAAGGGGGCAAGTTGGGAATATACCGGTATGCTTCGAAAGCGACTGCGAATACCGGTCGCCGGAAATGGGGACATCCTGTCGGCGGAAGAAATGAACCGGCGTTCTTTTGAGTGCGACGCCGTTATGATAGGAAGGCTCGCCGTACAGAAACCGTGGATATTCGCGCAGGCTCGCGGGCTTCCGCTTCCAGCCATGATCGATCTTGAAGAGATCGCCGTCAGGTTTCTTGATATGCTGGCAAAATACCAGCCTCCCGAATTCCACAAAAGCCGCGCGCATCGTTTCTTCACCTATTTTTGTTCCAATTTCAAATGGGCGAACCATGTACGGACGCTGTTGGGGCGGGAAACGGAGCTTTCCGCAATGCGGAACGTTCTTGAGGGTTTTTTTAGGGAAAACCCCGAAGAAAGATTTGCGTCAGGAGGAAAATAATGCTGACAGATGCCCATTGCCATATATTTGATCTTGTACACATGTCATCCACCACCCCTGGTATGACGGAAACAGGAAAAGAGCGTTGTTTTTTGCCATGCGCGGCGACACGCGCAATAACGTGCGCCGCAAGCGCGTGGAACAAAACAGAATTTGAATTCCACGAGCAATTTGCGCGACTTGCGGCGCGGGATGCGGCGCGACTTGCGGCGCGAGAGGCAATGAAAGCCAGCGGCGTATCTATCGTACTGTGTTTTGCGGTTCATCCCCAACTCCCCGCGGTTAAGCCGGAAGAGGTGGAAGCCTCGCTTGAAACGCTGTACAACTTGGCGGCGGGAAACAGGCTGCGCGCAATTGGGGAAACCGGTTTTGACCTTTTCAACGCGCAAGGGCGACCTGCGGGCGGCGTCGATTATCGCATGACCGAAAAAGTTCAGGAGGAGCTTTTCAACGCGCACCTTGATCTGGCTGCCGCAAAAGGGCTTCCCCTTGTTTTGCACCTGCGGCGGGCCATGAACAAGGTTTTTGCCTATTCAAAACAACTCAAAAAACTCCCTTCTGTTATTTTGCATTCATATTCGGGTACATACGAAGATGGGCAAGCTCTTTTGCGCCGCGGAATAAACGCCTATTTTTCTTTTGGAACGCCGATTCTGCTTAACCATAAAACGGCGCGTTCCGCCTGCGCGCGCCTCCCTCTGGGCAGGCTTCTTTCCGAGACCGACGCTCCTTACCAGCCGCTTCGAAAAGAGCCTTTTTCCCATTGGGGAAATTTGCCCGCAATAGTGGAGGAAATGGCGCGGCTGCGGGAGGAACCGGTGAATACGGAAGACTTGATGGCGATAATTGAGGACAATTTTCAGAGGGCGTATGGATGCGTTTATACGGACTAAAGAGTGTGACATGCCGCCGCTTTTCGCTCTTGAAACAGGCGTCATTCGACGCTGGAATGACAGTTTGCATCAAACGCCGGATTTTTCCGCCGGCAGATCCCTTTTTGCTTTCAAGGCGGTTGTTCCATTTGTATTTTATAGTAAACTCATCTCAGTTTCAAAACGCTGTCAGTTTTTCACTGGTTTTGGAAAAAAGGATGAAAACCTGACTTCTTGAAATCTCAACGGTCGCCGCTGATGTTTGGAAACAAGATGTTTTTAGAGCGTTTCCAGAGGGTCCTCGGAGAAAATTGCTAATTCTTTATGGGTTTAGCATTTGTGGCTTATCCAATTTTCTCCAGGGGTAAGAAGCTGTTCCAAAACTGACGCCATAAGGCGCGTTTTGGAACAGCCTGCTTTATTTGTAATGAATTACACACACAATGTTCTCCACAGGGTAAGAAAACCTCAGCGGCGTATGAAAAAACATATTCATCTGTTGGCTTCCAGCGGGCGTCTATACAACACGATTCGGTCGCCAAGCCCTCTTACGATCAATATGGGTGAAAATCGTCGCGCCGCACAACGTGTCCTACTGCCGGAGAAACGGCGCCCCGGATGTATAGCTGACGCCCCGCTTTTCGGCAGGGCGCCAGCACATTCCGATAGATTTACGCGACTTTAAACTTGGAAACTTCTTGCAGAAGAGCGTCAATTTGTTTCTTGTTGCTCTTGCTTATTTCATTCACTTGCCCTACGGAATGGTTGATCTGCTCTGCGCCAGCCGCCATCTCGTTTACGCTGCCGGTTATCTCTTCCGTCACCCTCTCAAGATTTTTGCTTTCCACAATCACCTGCTTGCTGCCTTCCAGCATCTCATCTGAAGAGCTTTTTACTATCTGGGTTACATTATTCACCAGCCCAACCGCTTCCAGTATATTCTTGCTCCCCACTCCCTGTTCTTCCATCGCGTTTCTCACCTCCGACTCCTGATTCGCCACCGTAGTCACCCTGTCGCTTATGGATTCGAATTTCAGCAACACCCCTTCGGTTGATTTGCTTATCTTATCAATGGAGCCTTTAATCCTCTTTAACACTTGGGATATGGTTTTGGACTGTTCTCCTGAATTTTCAGCAAGTTTGCGAATTTCATCGGCGACTACGGCGAAACCCTTTCCCGCTTCTCCCGCATGGGCGGCCTCAATCGCCGCGTTCATCGAAAGCAGGTTTGTCTGACTCGCTATATTCTGCATGACCGCGTTTATTTCCAGCAAGCCCTCCGATTCACGGGCAATCTCATGGATGTTTTGGGCGACCTCTTGCAGCCCTCCCCGTCCGCTTTCAGACGCCGCGGACAGTTCCGTGACGTTCACTTCGTTCCTTACCAATGTCCGGGTGACGCTTTGAATATTGGCAAGCATTTGTTCAACAGCCGAAGACGCCTGGGAAACCGCGTTCGCCTGGCTCTCTACATGCGAACTGAGCTTGTCGATATTGGCGACGACTTGGTCCATGGTGGCGTTGCTTTCCGTGACGCTGGCGGACTGATTGATCGTCTGATTTTTGATGCTCTGAATATTTGCGGTCACTTCATTGATAGCCGCCGCAGTCTCATTCATATTTGCGGCTAATTCATTGCCTGTCTCAAACAGGATGCCGGTCTGCTCCTTGATGCCGCTAATCAACCGCCCGACGTTTTTCACCATCTCGTTCAGATACGCGGAGAGCTGACCGATTTCATCTTTGGATATGACATCGACCGTTTGCGTCATGTCTCCATCGGAAACGCTTTTTAGAATGGTCATAACCTTTGTAATGGGGCCGCTTATCATGCGGCTGATAAAGACGGCTCCGATTGACATGGCGATAAGCATGAGTACGCCGACTATGATGATGGGTCTAACCAAGCTATACACAGGATCCATAAAGGTGCCTTTCGAGACGCCCAAACTCAAAGCCCATGGCGCGGACTCTCCTATGGAGAAGGGGGTGACAAACACGTAGAAATCGGTTTTCAATGGCGCGTAATACGTGGTGTAGTTAAATTCCCGCCCCGCGCTTATGGCGGCCGCCAGCTCGTTGAGTTTGGATCCGGCTATATCCTGCTCCGTGCTTTGCATCTGTTTGCTGATGCGGGAAGCGTCGAAGTGAGCCGATACGATGCCGCTGTTGCTGTAAAACATCGCCACTCCATCGCCGAACGGCTTTATTTTGGAAACAACTTCTTGAATTTTGGACAACGTAATGTCATATCCAACAACGCCTACAACCTGTCCGTTTTTCTTTATGGGAACCGTCAAACTTGTGATGACCGTGGCGATTCCGTTGACAGTGTAGATATACGGCTCCAGAACCGTTTCCTTGCCGGTTCTCAAAGGAATCTGATAATAATCGCCCGCTCCGCTTTGATCATAATCATCCAAAGGAGTCAGCGTGGGCTGGCTGCCGCTGAACACCCAATAGGGAACGTAGCGCCCCGTGCCGTCCGACCCGGGTGTATTGCTGTATTCCGCGTCAAGGCCGTCAAGAGCGTTCGGCTCCCATGCGCACCATGTGGCGATCACATCGCCATTTGACGCGGCAATATTTTTCAAGACGTTATTAAAATAATTTCTGCGCTGGCTTGCGTCTATAGTCTCGTATTGCTCCATGCTTTTTGCCAAAGCGCGCACTTCGCCCATTAGCGGTTCAATCCACTTGCTGATGTCGCCGCTGTACTTTCCCGCCATTTCAGCGGCGTTTTGATTAATCAAAAAACTAATTTCATTTTGGGAAAGACGAGCCGTTACGCCGACCAATATGCCGATGCCAATAACATTAAGTCCAACCATGACGGAGATTAATTTTGTTCCTACTTTCATATATACCTCTTGGAGAATGATAAATGCCGCTATTCCAAAACTTCAGTTTTGGAACAATCCCGGATGACTATATATTTTAGTATATAGATGCCGCCTTATAAAACACACCTTGAAAAACGTAATGGCATATAATAATATAACGCCTTAAAATTGTCAATATAAAGGCGCGGCGGCGGGATCAAATTGAAAATCTGGCGGCTGTCAAGCCGCATATACGGCGGCAAATCAACTGTTTCAAATGAAAAACAAACACGCGCGCATACAACGCGCCGTCTTGAAATTCATATTTTACTGAAGCGGCTCCAAAACCAACCCGACGCGGTTCGCTGAACGCGGTTCGCGTTTTGGAACAGGCTCACCTGCCAAAGAAGTTTAATTTGCCGAATTTATGCCATCTGCCGTTGTTTTTTTTATTGCCCTCTTCCATAACTTTGAAGATAAACGCCGCGAAACCCGCGTCATCGCCGGTTTCGGACGGAGTGAATCCCAGCGTTTGAAATGGCTCCGATGGGGCTAACGCCAGAAGCCCCTGGGCGAGGGCTTGGAACGAGGCCAAGCCGCTTGGCGCAAGGAGGTCTTTTTTGTTATTGGCATGAGAAAGCGCCAGACTTAAAACTCCTGTTTTTCTCGCCCGCAATCCCTCAATTATCTCTTTTATCAAAAAAAACCAGCCTTTGATCTGATCCTGAACAAACGCCTCAATTTCACTGTAGTTGAGCCGTCCTTCCTCTTTGCAGGACGCGGGCGGGGCGCACACCAAAATGGTTTCATTGATTTGCCCCAAACGGTTTTCCGCCGCCATAGCCAAGGTCTTCGCCGCAATGGGACTCCCCGGATTCCAGTTTAACACTTCCGCGCTTGAAACGGAGAGCAGTCTGTCCGACCCATCAGGAATGAGAGCCGCCGCAAAGTGATCCACCCGTTTTGCGGCTTCTATAGCTAAGGCCGTTAGCAAGGGCGAGTTATTGCCCGCTATAAGAATTCCCCTTGTCATAAACAAATAGTATATACAGCTTGCGCTATAAAAGCAAGAGCAAAAAAACGGCGCATGTTATATCGATTCAAGCGGGGCGCCTTTCATACGCCCTCTATTGGGAACCTCTAAAAACTGAAGTTTTTAGAGGTTTTCTTACCCTGTGGAGAAAATCGCTTTACAGTAATTGTTTATATGAGCCTGTTCCAAAACGCAAACCGCGTTCAGCGAACACGAGTTCGGGTTAGTTTTGGAACAGGCTTTTGGAGAAAATTGCTCATTCTTTATGGGTTTAGCATTTGCGGTTTATCCAATTTTCTCCAGGGGTAAGAAGCTGTTCCAAAACTGAAGTTTTGGAACAGCCTAATATTACAATAAATTATCGATTTTCTCCGAGGAACCTCTGGGAACCCGACAGGAGTTTCCAGAGGTTCCCTATTGCTTGTCATACATTTGCGTCTCATCAAGCGCGTATTCAAGCGCAACGCCCGCTTTCTTGAACATCGCCTCGGAATCCGCCATATCGTGGTACCGCCGCTGGCAAACCACCCGTACAATGCCGCAGTTGATGATCAGCATGGCGCAGGTTCGGCAGGGCGTCATACGGCAGTAGAGCGTCCCTCCTTCTATGCTGATGCCGCGTTTGGCGGCTTGGCAGATGGCGTTTTGTTCGGCGTGTACGGTTCGCACGCAATGAGTGGTAATGCTGCCATCTTCATGCACCATCTGTTTAAGCTGGTGTCCAATCTCATCGCAATGGGGCAGACCCGCAGGCGCTCCCACATAGCCTGTCACCAGAATTTGGTGATCTTTCGCGATGACACAACCGGATCTGCCGCGGTCGCATGTCGCGCGTTTGGCAATGGCATCGCACACTTCCATAAAGTACTCGTCCCAACTTGGCCTTCTATAAATATCCGGCATATAAGCCTCCTTTTGCGCGTGTTCAAGGGTCTAGCGCCTCGCCCTTCAGAGCGGGATGATTCATGAGCGTTGTGGGGATGTCCCCTGAAAACTTCAGTTTCCGAACAACTTCCGCTAAAAAACGCAGTTTTGTCGAACCTTCGGTTCGCAGGCTGAAAGCCTGAAAAACGGCAAGACTGTGAGACAACCAACCGGATTGTCGAACAAGCCTATTATAGCATACCATGAATAGAGTTGTTCGGAAACCTCGTTTCGCAGCCGGTGAACCGCCGGGTCAGCCGTT
>JAIRLZ010000305.1 GCA_031259035.1 Treponema sp.
TACGGTTAAGGTTCATTTTAAGATTGTTGAAGGCAAGACCGAGCGCGTTCAGGTGTACGAAGGGTTGGTTATCGCAATAAAGAATGGAGGCGTAGGCAAGACGTTCATGGTGAGGAAAAATTCCTACGGCGTTGGCGTGGAGAGGATATTCCCGCTCCATTCGCCGCGTGTCGTCAAGGTGGAAGTAAGCCGCCGTGGCAAAGTGCGGAGAGCGAAGCTGTACTATATCCGCACAAAAGTCGGCAAAAGCGCCAGAATCAAAGAGCGGTTGGTCAAGAAGCAAGCCGCTCCCGCTCAGACTGCGCCTCATAAATAGACGCGGTGAACCGTTCAAAGGCGGGCAGGCAAGGCGAAGAACGCGCGGCTCGCGTCTTGGAAAAAGCGGGTTTGGAAATCATAGCCCGCAATGTCCGCTCCCCTTACGGAGAAATCGATCTGATTGCCCGTGAGGGAGAAACTGTTGTCTTTGTCGAAGTGAAATCGTGGACGTTTTTTGGCATGGAAGACTTGCGAAACAGTGTGGGCAAGAAAAAACAATTCCGCATTATAGAGACGGCAAAGGATTTTCTCGCTAAACATGCAGAATTTGACGGATTTTCCATTCGTTTTGATGTGGTGTTTATTGGGGGATCGCAGAAGGTCGCCCATATACCTTCTGCTTTTGTGGAGGAGACATGAAAAGGCGCGGCAGTTCCAATAGGCGGGAGCGTAATGGTGAATGGCGGCATGAGCGTTCAGAACAACGGCAAAACGGCGGTTTCAAGAAAAAAAGCGAGAATGTTCGCAACGAACGGAAGGGTGGATCGGACGCTCATAACCATCTATACGAACGGCTCCGGTGGACGCCGCCGGTTTTGTCAACTGAACCGCTCCCCATGCCGGATTGTTCCTGTTGCGGCAAGCCTATCCGCGATATTGCGGCAGCCGTTGACGACAAGGCGACCGGCGCTCCGGCTCACCTTGACTGCATCATAAAACGTTTGACAGAAATGGAGCATGTTGAAAAAGGCGATGTCATCGCTTATATCGGCGGCGGGCGTTTCGGCGTCATTCGTTTCAGCGGGAGCCGTGACAAGCCGGCGTTTAAAATCCTCAAGATTTTTGAATGGGAACAGAAAGACAACCGCGCCGAATGGCGGAAAAAAGTGAGCGATCATTATTCTTTGACATAGTGACGCGGATGTGATAGGAGGCTGTATGATTGGAATTATCGGAGCTATGGACAAAGAGGTTGAACTGCTTCGTTCCAGCATGACAAACCTGAAAATAGAAGCGCCGGAAGGCGCCGGCGCGGGCAACGATGCCTTTGAGTTTTACACGGGCGAGTTGGAAGGCAAGCCGGTGGCGTTGCTCCGTTGCGGCATCGGCAAAGTGAACGCCGCTGTGGGGTGTACGCTTCTTTTGTTCCGGTACAAGCCGGATTTTGTGGTGAACACCGGTTCCGCGGGCGGCATAGACCCCAGCTTGACCATTGGGGACGCCGTTATTGCCGAGGGGCTTGTATACCATGATGTTGACGTTACGGCTTTCAACTACGCGCCCGGGCAGGTGCCGGGAATGCCGGCGGTGTATCCTGTTTCCGAAGACCTTGTAAAACGGGCGGAGGCTGCGGTGGACGCGCTGAAAGCGGAGGGCGCGCTTCCGCATTCCTTCAACCATATACGCGGACTTATCGGATCCGGCGATGTTTTTATGCGCGAGCCGTCGCGCATAGCGCAGGTGCGCGAACTGTTTCCCGATGTAAAGGCCGTCGAGATGGAGGGAGCCGCAATCGCCCAGACGTGCTTCCTGTTCAAAACGCCGGCGCTTTTTATCCGCGCCCTTTCCGACGTCGCGGGCGTTGAATCGCCTGTGACGTCGGAACAATTCCTCCCTGTCGCGGCTAAACACTCGGCGGAAATTGTCAAACGGCTTGTGAGCGATTATTAGGCGTCACTATGTTCAATATGGATGAAGAAAAAGAAAAATTGACCAAAAAATTGTCAGAGCAATATTCTCAAAATATAATAAATATAGATGAATATGAACGGATGCTGGATTATATAAATAAAATAGAAACAGGCAAGGAAATAAGAGTCATTGAAAAAATAATAAATGAAAATAACGCCGAATGCGGCATATTGACAAAGCCTGAAAGCAATGAACTAACAGCGTCAAAAGAAGGCGGGAAATATTTGTCAATGTTTTCATGGAGAACGTCAAATGTAAAATCAGTAAACGGGAATGGCGGAGAATATATTAGTCTTTTTGGAACAAATAGAATAATTGCGGACAACCTGCCCAAAGGGAGGACAATAATAAACGTCAGTTCAATATTTGGATTAACTGAAATAATTGTATCAAAAAACATAAAAATAATAAACAAAACGACGCCAATATTTTCAGGAATATTCGCGCTTGGCGAGATAAATAAAGAAGATGAAGATTTGCCGGAATTGTATATTGCCGGTCAGGCGATTTTTGGAAATATAACGATCAGGATAATGGAAGAAGTGGAAAAAGAGAATGAATTTGGAGAAAAGCTGAAAGAAAAAATACTTGACATAATTGATAGAATATAGAGCCTTTCCCAAAACTGAAGTTTTGGAACAGCTTCTTACCTCTGGAGAAAATTGGATAAGCCGCAAATGCTAAACCCATAAAGAATGAGCAATTTTCTCCACAAGCCTGTTCCAAAACTAACCCGAACTCGTGTTCGCTGAACGCGGTTCGCGTTTTGGGAAAAGCTCTATAAGGAACCTCTAAAAATTCAGCCGGAGTTTCCAGAGTTCCCCTGTAGAGATAGGAAAGCCGTCCCCCGCGGGCGGACGCTTCGCGGGGGACGTCAGGCAGCCCAATGTCAGAGCGGTTTCCCGCGTTTACCGTTGCACTCTGCCCGAACCGTCGCCTTGCGCGAGTTTTTTCACCTCGCCAACGGACACGCAGTTGAAGTCGCCTTCAATGGAGTGCTTGAGGCAGCTTGCCGCCACCGCAAACTCAAGGGTTTCTTGACTGGAATATCCCTGCAACATGCCGTAGATAAGACCCCCTCCGAAACTGTCGCCGCCGCCAACACGGTCAACGATGCGCACCGCGTATTTCTTTGAGAAGAAAAAATCCGCGCCGTCGTAGAGCATCGCCGCCCAGTTGTTGTCATTGGCGGAAAGCGATTCCCGCAAGGTTATGGCGACTTTCTTGAAACCGAAACGGCTGGCGAGCGTCTTGGCGACCTCTTTATAACCCTCATGGCTTATCTTGCCCGTAGAAATGTCCGTATCTGAGGCTTTGATTCCGAATACGTCCGAAGCGTCCTCTTCATTGGCGATGCACACGTCTACAAAAGGCATGAGGGAAGCCATCACCTCGCGGGCTTTGTCTTTTGACCAGAGGTTTTTCCGGTAATTGAGATCGCAGGACACGGTGACGCCCTTTGCCGTGGCGGTTTTGCACGCTTCAAGACAGATGGCGGCCGCATTGTCCGAGAGCGCGGGCGTTATACCCGTGAAGTGGAACCACGAGGCGTCCGCAAAAATGCGGTTCCAGTCGAAGTCGCTTGCGGTCGCCTCCGCTATGGCGGAGCCGGCGCGATCATAGATCACTTTTGACGGCCTTTGCGACGCGCCTTTTTCCAAAAAGTAGATGCCGACCCGTTTCCCGCCCCGTACGATAAAGGAAACGTCCACTCCAACCTCACGGAGCTTGTTGACGCCAGCCTGCCCTATGTCGTGCGCGGGCAGTTTGGTGACAAACGCCGCGTCCATGCCGAAATTGGCGAGCGATACGGCTACATTGGCTTCCCCGCCGCCGTAGGTCGCGCCGTAGGAAGCGGATTGCAAAAAACGGTAGTACCCTTTCGGCGCGAGCCTCAGCATGATCTCTCCGAATGTGATTATTTTCCCCATATGTTCCTCCTTATTTCTTTTGCACAAGGTGTACCGCGAAACCGGCGATTTCATCTTGTATGTAAATAAGATTGAGCCGTCCTGACGGCGAATATTTGACGGATTCCCCGTTGAAGACCACGCCCTGTCGTTCAAGGTGGCGCCGCGCTTTCAGTACGCTATTCACCGCAATGGCGATATGCCCGTGGGCGCCCATGCCGGGACCCTTCATAATTTCTATGTCCTCGCTTGCGAAAATCGACCCGGATGTCTCACGGGAGGCGAATTTGAACATCGTCTCAAATAGTTTCGCGGAATTCCGCGTTTCCGCCTCATCCCGCGTGTTGAGTCCGATGTGGGTCATGGAGAAACCGAGCATACGGTACACCGCTTCCTCGCACAACGCGGTGATTTTAGCGAAATTGCCCGCATTGATGAGGTCCGCGCTCACCATCCACGAACCGCCGCACGCGAGAACTTTTTCAAAGCGGGTGTATGCGCCAACATTGTCCTGATTTATGCCGCCTGTGGGGATAAATTTAAGGGACGCATACGGCGCGGAGACGGCTTTGATATAGTCAAGCCCGCCCGCCTGTTCCGCAGGGAAGAATTTCACCGCTTCCAGACCAAATTCCAACGCCTGCTCTATATCCGAAGGGTTCGCGCAACCCGGAACAACCGGAACGCCCTTTTCAATGCAACGGGCGACCACTTTGGGGTTAAAGCCTGGGCTCACGATGAATTGCGCCCCCGCCGCGACAGCTTTGTCAACCTGCTCGACGGTCAGAATCGTACCGGCGCCAAGGATCACCTCCGGCGCCTGTTCGCTGATAAGTTTAATGGCTTCCGCGCCCTGAGCCGTGCGAAACGTCACCTCCGCGCAGGGGATGCCGCCGGCTGCCAACGCCTTTGCCAGCGGCGCCGCTTTCGCGGCATTGTCGATTTTTATGACTGGAATGACGCCTATCTCTTCCAGCCTTAATAGAATTTCGTGCATATACGCTCTCCTTTTTTCGGCGCGACCACCGCGCGCGGTCGCCGCGTCGTCATTCCATTTTAAGGCTGTTTGCCGATATATGCAAGTATGCCGCCGTCAACATAGAGGATATGCCCATTGACAAAATCCGACGCGGACGAGGCGAGGAAGACCGCGGGACCCTTGAGATCATCGGGCGCACCCCAACGCGCCGCCGGAGTCTTGGCTATGATAAACTGATCGAAGGGGTGACGGCTGCCGTCCGGCTGCCGCTCGCGCAGGGGCGCGGTCTGAGGGGTCTCAATATAGCCGGGGCCAATGCCATTACACTGGATGTTATACCCGCCGTATTCGCTCGCTATATTCTTGGTGAGCATCTTGAGCCCGCCTTTGGCCGCCGCATACGCGCTGACAGTCTCGCGCCCCAATTCGCTCATCATGCTGCAAATATTGATGATCTTGCCGCCGCCCTTCTTTATCATAGCCGGGACAACCGCCTTAGACACAATGAACGGCGCGTTGAGGTCAACGTCTATGACCTGCCTGAAATCCGCCGCGGACATTTCGGTCATGGGAACACGTTTGATGACGCCAGCGTTGTTCACCAGAATATCCACCGTCCCCACGTCCCGCTCAATGGTTTCAACGGTCTCCCGCACCGCCTGTTCATCCGTAACATCGCAGACATAGCCGTGAACCGGAATTCCCGCTTCCTTATAGGCGGCGAGCCCTCTGTCGAGTTGGGTTTGGCCAATGTCGTTGAATACAATCTTCGCGCCCGCTTCAGCCAACGCTTGGGCGATGGCGAACCCGATGCCGTACGACGCGCCAGTAACCCAGGCCACCTTGCCCGTCAGGGAAAACATATCTTTTAACGCCATGCCATCCTACCTTAAATCCACCGTTTTGATAGCGTCCATATCGTCGAAATCCTGATTTTCACCGGCCATGGCCCAAATAAACGTGTAGGACGACGTACCCACTCCCGAATGAATAGACCATGAAGGCGAGATCACGGCTTGTTCATTGGCGATCACCAGATGGCGGGTTTCCCGCGGAGCGCCGTGCATGTGAAACACCGCCGCGTCAGGCTTCATGTCGAAGTAGACGTAGACTTCCATGCGGCGTTCATGGGTGTGGCTTGGCATGGTGTTCCACACCGAGCCTTCTTCAAGAACGGTCATGCCCATCGCAAGCTGACAGCTTTTGCAAACCGCGGGATGCACGTACTGATAAATGGTTCTGACATTCGCGGCGGACGCGCTTCCCAGCTTGCGGGGATTGGCTTTTTCAATGGGAATGAACGCCGTAGGATGCGTAGCGTGGGCGGGAGCGCTTGCAAGGTAGAATTTTGGCTTGCTGACCGCCTTGAAAACAACCTCTTTCGCGCCCTTCCCAACGTACAGACCGTCCCCTTTTTTCATGGGATACTCCACGCCATCCACGCTTGCGGAGCCTTCGCCCGCAATGCAGATGACGCCAAGCTCCCTGCGTTCAAGGAACGTATCGGAGGCGAATTCTTTGCCGCCTTCAAGCCGAAGCTCCTTGCCGACCGGCGCCGCCCCGCCGAACGCCACGCGGTCAACGTGGGTGTAGCAGAGGCTTGTCTCGTCTTCAATAAAAACCTTTTCAAAAAGAAAACGTTCCCGCAGCTTTTTGGTATCGTACCGCGACGCATCTTCGGGATGTTCCGCATACCGGACATCAAGTTTCATATTTTTCTCCTTATTTATCCTCAATTTTTTCGCAGCTTGTTCCAAAACCAACCCAAACGTAGTTCGCTGAACGCAAGTTCACGTTTTGGAACAGGCTCTATATTCATAATCTGGTTCAGCGCCACGCCGAATCTTTAGTTCGCTCTCACACGAGCCATATTCACCTAACGTACCCGCGCTTTGAAACAATCTCGTCTATAACAAGCGATTGACAGGTATTATAACTCAAGACTCGTGATAAAATTCAAGATAAATGTTGTATTTTTCTGACTTTTCTCTACTGGATCGAAATAGTGTCTGTCCACAAAGCCGCACACGTAGTGTGCGGCTTTGTGGACAGCTTCGAAATAATCACGGACACGTAAAAGAGTGAAACTTCCTCTTGCGCCTCGCCAATTTTCACCCAAGAGCCTCAGTCAAAAATTAAAAAACAAGCCTCCAAAAACCACCGCCGGAAAAGTCCGTCCGCGCTTCAAATTTTTTTTAGAAACGGCTTGACAGTCAAATTATGAATGGTATATACTTTTCTATGCAAGTTTCACCATTTTCAAAAGGAGTGTAGATACAAAGTGCATAAGCCGTC
>JAIRLZ010000017.1 GCA_031259035.1 Treponema sp.
TTAAGCCTCCTGTCAAAGAACTTTGAGCGGTTCATTGACAGGAGTGTCTTTCACAATCCCGTAAAAGTCAAACCTTTTGGGTCCCCCGGCAAAGCCGGGGGTTTACCCATTGTAATTAAAACAAAATGCTGTGCATTTTGTTTATGAACAGTTCCTTAATACAATCGTCCGCCAAGCGGAACAATGGCGCATGGTGTTATAAAATACATTCATTTTTATCATCAGGAACACCCAAAGTCAAGACTTCAGAAATTGCATGGCCAATTTGACTTGGGGGGAAATTCACCGCACGCAAAACTAGTTTTCCTATTAAATCAATAATGCTATAATTTTTCGTTAATTGCGCGCACGATTTCTTTACACCTATATCTTCACTGTTCGCAAACGCAGTTCGCGCTTTGGAACAGGCTCAATTTTTAATTTATAGGATGGCTTGCGCGCTTCCAGAAAGTTTTCCACTTCAATAATTTTTCCAACACGAATGTCCAGCTTTTGAAAATCATCATATTTTGCCATATTCATTTTTTCACCCCTTCTTTCATTGTACCTGTCCGGCAACCCGCTTGGCAGTCGCGGATTTTAGTCCGAACAAATCTTGCAAATTTTCGCCGCTGCGAAATTGCGTTTTTTATTCGCAGTGGGGTTAGGATACCCCGCCGCTCTGCGGCGCAAGCGGCGCCGAGCGGCGGGGAGGCTCATCTTCCTTTCACGTACAGCTTTCCCGCTTTGATATGCTCGTCAAATGTTTTCGAGAAATAATGCTTGCCCGCATTCGGCTCGACGAGCCTGAAAAAGAGGTGGTCGCTTGGGGTTGGGTTGAATGCCGCGGAGAGCGCGGTTACCCCTGGAGCGGAAATGGGTCCGGGCGGCAGCCCTTTCGCTATGTAGGTGTTGTACGGATCCTCAATTTCGGTATCCGCGGTACTGATGATTTCCGGGTGAGGTTTATGCTGAATTTCAGTGATGATGTACACAACTGTGGCGCAGGATTGCAGCGCCATGCCGGTGGCAAGCCGGTTGTAAAACACGCCGGCCATGAGCGGGGCTTCTTCCGCAAGCCGGTATTCACGCTCTACAATGGAAGCGAGCGTCACCTTTTCGAAAAGCTCTTCAGGGGTGAGAGACGCGACGTCAACAATGCCGGAGAGCCGTTTGAAAAACGTCTCAGCCATGATCCGCACCACATCTTTCGCGTCGTAGTTTTTCTGAAACAAATACGTGTCTGGAAAGAGGTAGCCTTCTAGGGTTTTGGCGGGAATTTGAAAAGCTTCAAGAATTTCTGGGTTCGAGGCGGCTTCCAAAAACGCTTCTTCCTCGCAGACGCCGGCTTCGTCAAACAGACGGGCGGTTTTGGCAAGCGTTCCGCCTTCGGGAATGGTGACTTTTATGAGCGGCTGCCGTCCGGTCTCCAGAATATTGTGTATTTCAAACTGGGTTGCGGGAAGCGGTATCGTATAGGCGCCGGCTTTTATAACGTCTTTGTCGAGCCTGTTCACCACGTACCAGAAATGCCGGCTCTTGATGACGCCTTCGTCCTCAAGCCTCTTCCCTATGGAGCGGGGCGTTTCTCCCTGCTTCACCTCGAAAAACACCTCGCCTTGAGCGGAAGCGGGCGCTTTGTTGAGTTCCATCGCGACTAGTACAACGACTATTCCCGCAATAAGAGCAAACATAACAATGAAAAGAGCAATAACTATGATCAGCTTTACGATATGTATCCGCATATATTTCCCACAACTTCTTTCATCAGACTTTCAGCTTCCTGAATAGAAAGATTCCGGTACAGCGATTTTTCTATTTTCAACAAAAAAGCCTGTTCCACAGGCGAAAGTCCAGCGGACGCGGACGGAACCTCCGATTCTATGCGCTTGAGTCTTATAAACAAGGCTTTCATTTCCTGCGGCGTTAAAGAAACAACGGGTTCGGCTATGTTTATCATCAATGGATATCCCGCCTTCTCTGAATGAACCGCTGGGCGTATCCCTGTTCCAATGCGCCCGTTATCTCATCAAAGGAATGCATGGCGCCCCGCCCCACGCCCGGGCAGTCTTGCGCGGCGCGTTCCCATGCGCCGGCGTCGGCGAGCGTCGAATCCCAGAATGGAAACGTTCTGCACTGTAGGGGCCTGTTTTCGTACACCAAACAGCCGTCATTCCAAAAAACACAGTCACAATTGGGCTTTTCCTTCAGAGACAGGCGGTCTGCCATTCCCGATGGAACCCATGTGCAGTAAAGCCCTTCAACTTCATGACGCGGGAGATTGAGGACTTTGACGAGCGACATCAGGTCGTCCTCAGAGAGAAACACAAACCCGCTCTCGTAACGGCAACACGCGGAGCAACGGGTGCAGGAGAACCGGAGTCCGTTTTGATAAAAAGATTCTTTGGATTTAATACGCGCGTTCCTCCTCGGTCCGTGCGACCGCCTCGGCGATAGCCTCGGCGACCGCCGCCGGATGTTCCTGCTGGGGCAAATGCCCCGCGTTGGGAATCAGCGTGAACGAGGCGTCTTTCCGTATTGAACGGATGATCTCCGCAGTCTTCGGCGGCAGAATTGCATCGTTTTCACCCCATACAAGCGACACCACGCCTTTGTAGTCAGCCAGCGCCTTTGTCAAAAACGCCGTTTTGGTCATGTTGTACCATATCATGCTCCGCATGGTGGCGAAATACGCCTTCTCCTGCTCCGCGCTTTCCACCCTTTCAATGACGCGCTTCCGCAGAAAGGCGCGGTCATCTTCCGGCAGGCCTTCCAGATTGTGGTAATAGCCGAAAAGCGAATGATAGGCGGCGTCGTGATTCTTGCGGAATTGGCGGTACCAGTACGGACCATAAAACGGCAGCGCCTTGATCAGTAAGGACAGTGCGCCGCCCGTTGCGGCAAGAGGCGCCCCTCCGTCAATGAGGATGAGCGCTGTAACCAGAGACGGCTTCTCTGCGGCGACAGCTTGGGCGATCATGCCGCCCAGCGAGTTGCCCGCAAGCGCCGCAGGCCCGATCATTTCAAGGAGGGAGACAATGGCTTTAATGTGCCGGTTAATCGTTATAATGCCGCCCGCCTTTGAGCGCCCGAATCCAGGCAGATCAGGGGCGAGCGTCCGGCAGGCGCCGTTCAATAACGGGATAAGATGCCGCCACGAGTCGGCTTCATCTCCCAAGCCGTGTATCAGAATGACGGGCGGCTTGGCGGCGGCGCCCGAATCATAGTAAAACATGCTGCCGCGCCTGTTTATGGCGAGCCATTTCACCTGATTCAACAGCGCGGGATATGGCTGCATACGAGTGTCCATATCGAATATTGAATACGAAAAGGCTTTGAATGTCAATAACCGGCGAAAGAGAAATCGCTCGTTTTGGCGGGGCGTTTTCATGTGCGGCTTTTGTTTGTTTTATATAACACGCGCTCAGTACAGCCGGTGGACCAACTTGCGCCCGGTTTCCACCGATTTACGCCGGTTTCCGCGTTTCCGCCTATTGCCCTTTTTATAAAATTTCTGTATCTTTATAAATAAAACCTTTTTCAGAACGCGAACTATGTTCGAGTTAGTGTGGAAACTGAAGTTTCCGATGAAAAAGGCGGCCATAGGCTTGGGAAAAGCGGTCAAAAACCGGTTCTCCCACATAAATCTACGTCAGCTTTTCCAAAATTTGCCGCTCTATAGGGCGCGTTTTGAAAAAGCCTCAACGGTAATAGTATGGAAAGAACAAAGACTGTACCCAAGAACGAGAAAAAGCTCAAGGAGCCGAGTAATTATAGAATCATCCTCCTGAACGATAATTACACCACCATAGACTTTGTGGTGGATATTCTCATGGCGGTTTTTCATAAGAGTGACGTTGAAGCGAACCGCATCATGCTGAACGTTCACCGCAAAGGGAAAGGCGTCGTGGGACAGTATCCGTTTGACATTGCGCAAACCAAGGTGGATCAGGTTCACCGTCTTGCGCGGCAAGCTGAATTTCCGCTCAAATGCATTATTGAAGAGGTGTAATAATGAAGATTTCGGGACCTGCTCAAGCGATAATAACCGCGGCTTATAACGAGGCTCGAATACGAAACCATGAGTATCTCACGCCGGAACATATTCTCTACGCAGCCCTCGCTTTTGAAAAAGTGCAAACTGTTTTTACCGCGTGTGGCGCTAACGCCGCCCAACTTCGGAGCGGTATGGAAAACTATCTTGAGCAAAAGATACCCATCTTGACCGGAAGCGAACCAACGCAAACCGTGGGGTTTCAGAGCGTCATAGAGCGGGCTGTTATACAAAGTCAAAGCTCCCAGAAGCAGATTGTTGATGTCGCTGACATACTCGTTTCTCTGTATGATGAGGAACGGAACTACTGCGCTTATTATTTGCGCAAGATCGGCGTCAAACGTTTGGACCTGTTAAGCGTACTTTCACACGGCGTTGACGGCGCTCCCGTTTTTCCGCAGCCGGCTTCCGATCCAGAGACTGAAGATGAAGCGGGCGCGGACGGCGGCAAGGGCAAGACGAAAAAGACGGCGCTGGAAAAGTACGCCGTTGATCTTACCGCGCTGGCGCGGGAAAACAAGCTGGATCCCGTTATAGGACGGGAATCCGAACTCGACCGCACCATTCAGGTGTTGTGCCGCCGCTTAAAGAACAATCCCATACATGTCGGCGATTCCGGCGTGGGCAAAACGGCGATCACCGAAGGGCTTGCCCAGCGCATCGTTAGAGGCGATGTGCCGCTCTTGCTTAAAAATTTTTCCATTTTATCACTTGACATGGGCGCCCTTGTTGCGGGTACCAAATACCGCGGCGATTTTGAGGAGCGCGTCAAGCGTGTCATCGAAGAAATACTGAAGAAAGAGAATGTCGTTATATTCATTGATGAAATTCACACTATTGTGGGAGCGGGTTCCGCGTCGGGAAGCGCCCTTGACGCATCGAATCTTCTCAAGCCGGCGCTCACTTCGGGCAAACTCCGTTGCATAGGCTCCACCACTCACGAGGAATACAATAAATTTTTTGATAAAGACCGCGCTTTATCCCGCCGCTTCCAGAAAATCGACATAAATGAGCCGAGTGAGGAAGACGCCGTCGCCATTCTTCATGGTCTCAAATCCAAATATGAAGAATTCCACCGGGTGTCCTATACGGACGAAGCCGTTTCCGCTGCCGTGAACCTATCCGCCCAATATATCACCGAACGCCGCCTGCCAGACAAAGCCATTGACGTAATGGACGAAGCGGGAGCGTTTGCGCGGATTAGGCAATGGAAGATTGGATTACGGGAAAACGAGAAAACAGGCGCTGGCGAGGACGCTGGCAAAGGCGTTGAAGCTATTGCGTCCGGGGGTTCCCCATCGCCGGATCGTCCCGCTCCAATCACCATAGATATCCCTCTCATTGAAACCGTTGTTTCCAAAATCGCCCGCATACCTGAGCGCTCGGTCGGGGAGAGTGAGAAAGACAAACTGAGGTTTCTGGAACGCAGGCTGCGCGAACGTATTTTCGGACAGGACGAAGCCGTCGTCGCGGTGACCAAGGCCGTAAAGCGGTCCCGGGCGGGCTTCCGCGCCCAGGGAAAACCAGTGGCGAACTTCCTCTTTGTGGGGCCAACCGGGGTGGGCAAGACCGAGCTTGCGCGGAGTCTCGCCGATATTCTCGGCGTTTCCATGCACCGGTTCGACATGAGCGAGTACCAGGAAAAGCACACCGTCTCCCGGCTCATCGGTTCGCCTCCGGGGTATGTAGGGTATGAAGAAGGAGGCTTGCTCACGGACGCCGTGCGCAAACAGCCCCATGCGGTCGTGCTGCTGGACGAAATAGAGAAGGCTCATCCAGATGTTTTCAATATCTTGTTGCAAATCATGGATTATGCGACTCTAACGGACAACAACGGCAGAAAGGCGGATTTCCGCAATGCGGTGATCATTATGACCAGCAACGCGGGCGCGCGTGATATAGGCAAGAACCTCATCGGTTTTGGGGATCGCGCCATGGATGACACTGTGGTGAAGGACGCGGTTGAAAAGACTTTTACCCCTGAATTCCGCAACCGGCTTGACGCGGTGGTTCGTTTTGGGCATCTCTCAAAAGAAATCATGATTTCCATTGTTCAAAAAGAGCTTGATGTCTTCACGTCCCAATTGGCGGAAAAAAATGTCGCCCTTACGGTCACCGCAGCGTGCGTCCACAAACTCGCTGAAGACGGCTATAGCAGGGACTTCGGGGCGCGCAATGTAGGACGGATCATTGAAGAGAAGATAAAATCGTTCTTTGTGGATGAGGTTCTTTTCGGCGATTTGAGCGAGGGCGGCGGCGCAAAGGCGGATTACAAGCGCGGCAAGTACCGGATTACAGTTGACTCGGCGCCGGCGCGTGAGGAGAAGTCTGCTGAAAACAGAGACCCGCTCCATATGGGTTGATTGACCGGTGAGTCTTAAGGAACGCCCGGCGGGGCCCGATCCCGATTTTCCCTACCTGTCGGAGTGCGAGCGTTTCTCTTTTCCTTTGCCGGAAAACAGCGAAGGCGACATTATTGCGATAGGAGGCAACCTTTCGCCCGGCATGTTGCTTTCGGCCTATGAGCAGGGCATTTTCCCGTGGTACAATGAAGGGGATCCCATACTGTGGCAGTCTCCGGATCCGCGTTTCGTTATTTTCCCCGAAACCCTTCGCGTTTCAGAATCCATGAAAAAGGTCTTCAAGAAAAAACAATTTGACGTGTATTTTGACAGGGATTTCGCGGGCGTCATCAAAAACTGCGCCTCCATGCGCCGTCCCGGGCAGGACGGCACATGGATCACCGCCGACATGATGGACGCATATATAAAGCTGCACAAACTGGGATTCGCCCATTCCGCGGAAAGCTACGCGCATGGCGAATTGGCGGGCGGCTGTTACGGGGTCTGGATGGGCGACGCGTTCTTCGGAGAATCCATGTTCACCAAAATTTCCAACGCCTCAAAAGCGGCGTTCCTCACCCTCGCGCGTTTTCTTTTTGAGCGCGGCGTCGTCTTCATCGACAGTCAGGTGCATACCAATCATGTGGAAAGACTCGGCGGCCGTGAAATCAGCCGCGCCGATTATCTTAGCCTGCTCCGTACAACGCTCGCCCAAAGCCGTTCGTCCCGTATCGCCCGGATCTGATCGCGGCGTGTGAGCGCAACAGCATAAAACGGCGTGAAAACCACCCGCATGGCGGCTCAGGCTGCGCGACGGACAAGGCATTCCGCGCCCCTGCGTGGAGGCGCGTTCAATTCCCATATGCATAAAAAAAATACAACGCGCGATTTTGAACACGGATTAGTATGCATAAACCGGCGCGAAGCTCTATACATCAATCTCTCCGGAGATTGTCTCCCTGTACGGTTTTATAGAGGAGCTTGAATTCTTCCGCAATAGACATAAATACGTCAACAAGGATCGGATCGAAATGGGCGCCTTTTCCTTCTTTGATGATAGAGACGGCTTTTTCATGCGGAAAGCTATCTTTGTATGGACGCGGAGAAATAAGCGCGTCGTATACATCGGCTACGGCCATCAGCCGCCCCTGAAGAGGTATTTCTTGACCGGCAAGTCCTAAAGGATAGCCGCTTCCGTTCCATTTTTCATGGTGAAACCCGGCGAAAATCTTCGCATGTCGCGTCAATTCATTTGGCCGCGTATACGCCTCAATGCGGTCAATGATGGTGTTTCCGTAATCGGTGTGCCGTTTCATGGTGTTGAATTCTTCATCGGTCAGTTTGCCGGGTTTTTGAAGGATAGCGTCGCTTATATAGATTTTGCCCACATCGTGCAACTGCGAAGCCTGCACCACCATTTCAATATTCCAGTCAAGCGTTTGCTCCGTGTAAATGTCTTTTTCCTGAAGCTTGTGCAGCAAGATGCCGATGCCGCGGCGCGTTCTTTCAATGTGTCCGCCGGTGACGTCATCGCGGCATTCAACCATTTCCGCCATAACGCTAATAACAGCGGCTTGCAGTTCCCAGACTCTCTGCGACTCGGCTTCTATAAGTACGCTCATGTCTTTCATCATTTTTTGCAGATTGGCGTTAAAATTACGGAACTCCTGTTGCTGACGCTCTATAGCCAGTTGCTGCGTCGCCATAAACAATTGCGTCTCAACACGTTTAATTAACACGGGTCCAAAGAACGGCTTGCAAACATACCCAATGGCGGCGCTGTTTAACTTGGCGTGATATTTCGCCAAATCATAATTATCGACAATAAAAAGAATCGGGATGCGCGCCGCGCGTGGATCCTTCAAGAGCATTTCAGCCGCTCCGAAACCATCAATTTCCGGCATGTTTACATCAATTAGAATTAAATCTGGATACTGTGTTTTTAATATTTCAATCATGCCCGCCGCGGAAATCGCGGTGCATATATCATACTGGTTTGTCAAAATGTTGCGGGCATCCATTAAACTGGCAATGTTATCGTCAACAAGCATTATTAAAGATCGGCTGTCGCTCATAATGCCTCCTTACCTTTAAACTATATTAGTTGAGCCTGTTCTAAACCCTACCCGGCCGCACGTCCGCGTTTTTGAATGGGCTTTGAAACAGACGCAGTTTATCACAGACGCATATTTTTTTCAATCTTGGACTGATGAGAAAACGGATGTTATAGATCGTTTTCGCCACAGCCATCTCCAAAATCAACCCGAATATATCCATCCGGGCTGTACGCGCCGAACAAATGTTCACACCCGAGTTAATGAACCCAGAGCGAGGCCCTTGACTTCAACAGCGTTACGGTTTATTGTAATGCTATGCATTATCTTGATCTTCCGGTATATAGACACAAAGACCGTATACTTTCCGCGCTTGAAGCCAATCAAGTGATTGTTGTGGAAAGCCCCACAGGTTCGGGCAAGACCACCCAACTGCCGGTTATCCTGTACGAAGCGGGATACGGCGAACACGGCGTTATCGGCGTCACCCAGCCGCGGCGCATCGCCGCGCTCTCGGTGAGCGAGTTCATTGCGAAACAGACCGGCGCGACCTTGCCCGGCGGAAAAAATCCAGGCGTTGTGGGCTACAAAATGCGGTTTGAGGATAAAACAGATAGTTCCACAAAGATAAAAATAATGACCGACGGCATCCTGCTTCAGGAAATGAAGCTCGATCCGTGGCTTTCCAGATACAGTTGCATTATTATTGATGAGGCGCATGAACGCAGCCTCAACATAGACTTCATATTGGGGCTGTTGAAGCGGGTTTTGGATGTCCGTACGGAATTCAAAGCGATCGTGTCGTCAGCGACTATCAACGCGCAGGTCTTTTCAGAATATTTCGGAGAATGTCCGGTGGTGAAGATAGACGCGGTTTCCTATCCGGTGCAGGTCATGTACGATCCGCCGCTCTTGCCGCAAGGCAAGAACAAGCGGGAATTTCCACGGGAAAGGTCCGGCGCCCAGAAAGGGCGGACCATTAGCGCGGCGTCCGAAGCGTTTTCCGATCCCGCGCTTGAAAAAATTGTCGGCATTATGGATCGTATTGCCGGCGAAGGGCGCGAAGGCGACGTACTCATCTTCCTTTCCGGCGAAAAAGCCATCAAGGATTGTATGGCTCAATTGTATGACGCTCCCTTCGCCTCAAAGCTCCATATCGTGCCGTTGTATGGAAGGCTTGGCAAGGAGGAGCAGGAGCGGGTCTTTGAACCCGCTCCCACGGGAAAGATCAAAGCGATTGTCTCAACGAATATTGCGGAAACATCGGTTACGATTGATGGGATAACCTCGGTGATTGATTCGGGCTTTTCAAAACTCAACTTCTACAATCCGAACACCTACACGTCAAGCCTTGTCGAAGGTCCCATATCAAAGGCGTCCGCGAATCAGCGAAAAGGTAGGGCGGGGCGCACTCGCGAGGGCGTCTGTTACCGGCTCTATTCACCCAAGGACTTTGACCGGCGTCCGCTCTTTACCACTGAGGAAATCTACCGCACCGACCTTTCCGAGGTGCTGCTCCGCATGTCCGATCTGGGCGTCACCGAGTTCGAAGAGTTTGACTTTATCTCGCCGCCCGTTCACGAAGCGGTTGTCGCGGCCATTGAAACGCTGAATCTGCTTGATGCGCTTGAGCCGGATCGCACCCTGTCCACAATCGGCAAGATGATGACGGAATTCCCTCTTTTGCCCCGCCAGTCGCGGATCATTGTGGAGGCTATTCTGAAGTATCCCCATGTGGTTGAGGAAACCCTTATCGCCGCCGCGTTCCTTTCATCTCAAAGCCCGTACATCCTGCCCCCGGGCGAGGAATTCGAGGCGCGTCACGCCCACCACCGGTTCCGCGATCCAAACGGCGACTTTGTTTCCTATCTCAAACTGTACCATGAGTACCGGAACGTCGCCGGCGGCTCGACAAGCAGGGCGCGTTTTTGCGAAAAAAATTACCTTGATCCCAAATCAATGGCTGAAATCGTCAACATCGTAGGGCAGCTTGGCGAGATAACGGCGGAGATGGGCGTTCCAGCGTTGAGCGGCGGCGCTGTTGAGGATTATTTGTGCTGCGTTGCGCGGGGCATGATCCAATTCGTGTGCGTCCGCGATGACTGGGATTCCGAGACGTACAGCAGCCTCACCGAAGACGGCATTATCATTCATCCGGGTTCCGTGATGTTCAAGAGCGAACCGAAATACATTGTCGCGGGCGAAATTGTCAGAACCAGCCGCATGTACGCCATGTCGGTTTCCCCGCTTTCGCCGTCAACGCTTGCGCGGATAAGCGAAGAGCTGTTTGTCGCGTTAGGCGGAAGCGCGGTGAAATTCGGGAAGCCTGCGGCGAAACATGGAATGCCGTGGAAAGGGCGCGCGCAGGGACAGAAAGCCGTTGATAGCGCTAACGCGCATAGCATCAAGATCGGAAGCGAAGTCTTTGAAGTCAAGATGGTAAAAAAACGGAGGACAGCCGCCCTTCAATGGGAAAAAATCGCGCGGATCAAAGGCTCGATAAAGGATATGAACCTCAAGCCGTTTCGGGATATACGGGGGCATCTTGTTCTGAAAGACGGCTGGACCATCTGCCACAATGAACGGCTCGACCGCATTCTGTCTTTCATTCCCCTTATCGATCTCAATGACAGCGTTATAAACGCGGCGCCGGCGAGAGTCTGTCCTGATAAAACGTACAATTCCCATAACCATCTGCCGGAATTGCTTGAATCGTTTCCTCTGCTGGCGTTGCTCTGTCCCATGCAAAAGGGCAAGACGAGAACGCTGGGTTTTATCAGCCTGAATACGGACCACAACGGCGCCTACTGGTTTTCCTGCCGGAAAAACTTTTCCGCCTGCGTCAACAGGAGCCTTGCGGCGCTGGAGGATCTTATCGACGAGTTGGACGAAACGGTTGATATTGAGGTGAAGGCGGTCATCAACGAGACGTATAGACGGTTGAGCGTTGCGGGTTTCGCATAAGAAAGCGGTTTATAGACACGGGAGGAAATCCAATTGTCTCTCACGTCTATGAAACAAAATAGCTTCCTAAAACTCCGGTAAAGCGCCGCAGTTCTTCCGGCTGAATATCCCCGATATTCGCTATTCTAAAGGCGTTAATCGCGCCCAGTTTGCCGGGATAAATCGTAAAACCATGTTTACGGGCAAGATCATGAAACGTGTCAAAATCATAATCGGGCGTTTCCGGTTCAAGGATTGCGGTAATTAAATGGGACTGATTCTCTTCTTTTACCAGCATACGCAAGTTGTATTTTTTAACAGCCGAGACAAGAATGCGCCAGCATTCGGTATAACGCCGGTAGCGCTTTTCAATAGTTTCCTGTTTTGTTTCAAGAATTGCCTGCCTAAGCGCGTACAATGTCTGAACAGGCGGCGTGAAACGGGTTTGTCTATGCTTGACGAAGTAATCATATTGATCGTACAAATTGAGATAATAATTGCGCATACGAATGGCGCTTGTTTTCTCAAGCTCATTTTTGTTGCAGATGACAAAACAAACTCCCGCCATACCTTGAATATTTTTATTCGAGGAAGCCGCCATGAAGTCTATTCCGAGTTTTTTCATGTCCATGGGAATACCCGCATACGCGCTTACCGCGTCAACAATCGTTACCAATCCATATTTTTTAGCAAGCGGGCAGATAACATCAAGCGGGTTGAGCAGCCCCGTCGTGGTTTCGTGGTACACAATGCCGAGATGCGTATAATTCCCCGACTTGAATAGATCTTCAAGTTTTACGATATCAAGCGCTTCATAATTTGAGCTTTTGAATACCGTGCAAGACAGATTATACACCGCGGCTATTTTTGCCATACGCTCGCCATAAGAGCCGTTATCGACAATCAGGATACGCCCGTTATCAGGCGCGCAGGACGAAATCATTATTTCATCGGCAGCCGTTCCCGAACCGCCGAAAAGCACCGTCTCGTATTCATCAGGGGGGGCGACAAAAGCGGTCAATTCACGGCATATCCACGCCATCAAAACGCCGAACTCTTTTTCACGTGGACAAATATCTGGCGCGACCTGCGCGTATTTTACCGTATCGCTCGTTGTCGCGGGTCCCGGGTTCAATAGTATTTCCCGCCGGACGGCGCGTAACGATTCATTTTCGATGATGCGGGGAAGAATCTCTTGTTCAGCCATTCGCAGGTGGTTCTCATCGTCTATCTCGCGCCAAGCGTAACGTTCGATTTTGCGGATAAAGACGGGCGATACGTTTGCGCACGCGCTCAGAACGTGTTCATATTCCAATGTGGATTTTTGTTTATAAGAAGACGCCGTTTCTTCATGTTGCGCGGCGTATTCACACATAGCGTTGAGAAACGTCATCGTCAATTTAGAAATGCCGGTCAATTCGCCGTACGCCGGCGCTATATCAGCCTTGTTTTTGGATAATTTTTTTAAGATGCCGTCCCGCGCCTCAAGGTATACCTCGTCCCCGGAATGCGTCGCTCCTGATGCCAAAATGACATTTTCATGTGTCTCGTTGATTAAAACATATAAGCCGATATTGTCATAAATCAGATCGGACTCAAGGAGTAAAAAAGTATCCGTCACATGCGGAGCGCACGTTTCCAGCGTCCCCATGCTGCCGGTTGAGGCGTAATCCTCATTGTACACCGTCTTGATCGCGGGATATTTCTTTGCAAACGTATCGTACATTTCATGGAGGTATCCGGCGCCTATGATGATTTTTTCAACGCCCGCTCCGAGTAATTTCCGCACTGACCATTCAATCAAAGTCTTTCCGCCAATTTCCAAAAAACCTTTTGGCATTGCCGCGGTTCTATCTTTTAGACGGGAACCGCGTCCCCCCGCGAGTATTACAGCTTCTTTTATCATACCTGTTCCCCTATATGCCTCATAAACGCCGTTTTATTTTCTATAGGCGATGTTTTCGGTCTGCCCAAATTCTTCCGCGCGCCTTTTTTTACCCGAACTTCAATAAATGCAAGCGCATGACGCGCCGCCTCCTGTTCCGCGCTGTTTTCCGCAAGCGCCGTCCGCAGATCCGCTTTGGTACGGACACGGTGCGTATGCTCGTAGCCGCACGCGCGCGCGACAGCGGGCAAGTCTATATCAGCCGCGATGGTCGGCTGTCCGCCGACCGAATCATGCGCGCCATTGTTCAGCGCGATGTGGCGAAAGTTGCGCGGTTTTCGCGCTCCTATCGCGGCGAGAGCGCCCATGTGCATAAGAAGCGCCCCATCTCCGTCCAGACAGGTGACGTTCAACGTAGGCTTCTGAAGCGCGATGGAAAGCGCCATTGAAGATGCGTGTCCCATGGACCCGACCGTAAGAAAGTCCCGTTCGTGACCCTCGCGCCGCTTGTCGCGTATCTCATACAACTCCCGCGACGCCATGCCGGTGGTCGAGACAAATATCTCGTCTTTTCCAGAAGCCGCCACAATCTCTTCAATCGCTTCCTCACGGGTCATTTCCGCTTCAATATCCCGTTTCTTTTGTAAGCCATACGGCGCGAAAATATCTTTCCGTACAACAAACGCAAACTGCCCGCCTGTTTCAGCGATTTTTTCATAACATAATTCGATTTGTTCGCCCAGCGCGCTTTCATTATCAGCCATTATCACGTAAGGGATACCCATGCTCTCAAGCAGCGGAACGGTAACCTTCCCCTGTTTGGCGTGCTGTGGCTCGTCAGGCGCGCCCGGCTGCCCGCGCCACCCGATGACAAGCGTCAGCGGTATACGGTACACATCGGGGTCCGCAAGCGAAAGCAATGGATTCACCGCATTGCCGATGCCGGAGTTCTGCATATACACAAGCGGTATCTTGTTAGTCGCAAGGTGATAGCCCGCGGCGAGGGCGACCGCCGCGCCTTCATTTGCCGCGATGATATGGCGTTCGTCGGCGGCATGATCCGTAATATACGCGCAGAAATGCTTCAACAGCGAATCTGGAACGCCCGTAAAAAAATCCACGCCTCGCGACGCCAGCGATTCATAAAAAAAACGCGGTTCGATCATGCCGTATTCCTCATTTTCCACCCGGTATAAGCTCTATAATCTGTTTGATAGGCATACACAACCGGTCCGCCTCAAGCGAGCGTCCGTTTTTCAGGATCATCTCCGCCGTTTGCATCATGGCGGGGTACGACGCGCGAAGCAGGTGATTCGCGTAAATGACGATATTCGCTCCCCAACCGGCAAGTTCTTGTTCCGTATACTGGTTGTATGTGGTCGGAACCAGCGCAAGGGGAACACGCTCATATTCATTCCTGAATTGTTTGCAGAAAGCGCGGATATCCTCGCCGGATGTTTCCTTGCTGTGAATCATGATGCCGTCCGCTCCGGCGGCGACATAGGCTCTTGCGCGTTCCATGGCGTCAGACACCGGAAAACCGGCTATGAGGCTTTCAAGCCGTGCGACAATCATAAAGTCTTTCGTAACCTGGGCGCGTTTGCCCGCGCTGATCTTCTCGCAGAATTCTGGAATTGGGCATAACTTTTGCATTACTTCAACGCCAAAAAGCGAATTCTTTTTTAGTCCTACTTTGTCTTCTATTATTACCGCGCTGACGCCGTTCCGCTCAAGCGTTCTCACGGTAAACACAAAATGCTCGCTCTTGCCGCCGGTATCCCCATCGAAAATAATCGGTTTTGTCGTGCATTCGAGAATATCAGTCAAGCCCTGCAAGCGGGTGGTTAGGTCAACCGCCTCAATATCCGGCTTTCCCTTGCTGGCGGAATCGGTCAGGCTTGACGACCACATGCCGTCAAAGCTGCGCGTTCCGTCTTCCTTCACTATTTCAAGATGCTCTACAATAAGAGCGGAAAGACCGGAGTGCGCCTCCATGATCCGCAAAAACGGCTTCGCATCAAGCAAGCGCCGCAACGCCTTGAGCCTAATGTTAGGCGTCGTTCCGATGGAGCGCATGGCTTCGTTCAGCGAGGAAGAGTCGACGCCCTGCGTATAAGGAATTTCAATGACCTCGCCGCCCAATTCTTTCATTACGGCGAACGCTTCCTCGCGCATTTTCTGGTCAGGCCAGTTTTTCCAGTCGTCTCCATGAATTATCGCGTCCGGTTTGTATTCACGCAAATTCGGCGTGTAACTCCATTCTTTCTGGGGAACAACCCGCGTCACTCCTTTTATACGTTCTATGATTTGCCGGCGTTGTTCATAGCTGAGAAAGGGCAGTCTTTTGTACGCGGCGATGGCGGAATCCGTAAGAAGTCCAACCAGTACATCTCCATACTTTTCACCTTCGCGGATAATGTTTATGATGCCCGGATGAATGATGTCCCCCCTCATCCCAAGATATACAATCTTCCTCTTTTCAGACATAATCTTTCCTTAAAAAACAATGACATACGAGCCATGTTCAAAACGTGAGGTTTTAAAACAGCCTCATACACCAACTTTATAATACTTGCCGTCTAGTGTCAAGCGTTTACGCGCACAGCAGACGGTTTGCCGCGCAAATCCGCACAGTTGCATAATTTCCTTGCAGATTTATACAAGAAGGTTCGTTATGCGCTTATTCAACAATTCAAAATTTTGTGGTATACTCATAGGGGGACTTTACCGGTCTTTTCCGTCAATCTTGGGCGAATTCAGCAAAGGTAAGAATATAAATGCCAAAACAAAAGAAAATCGGATTTGTGGACGATGACGCGTCGATCAACGCAAGCGCCGAAGTCGATTCCCTTTGGTCTATCGCAAACACCCTGTGGGGAACCTATTCCCCGGACAAAAATCGCCGATCAGGCGATTTTTTACCTTGCAAACTGCCAAAGCGGCTCGTTTATGGGAGATTTTTTGCGGCATCAAGCGCAAAAAATCCACAAGTGCAATAGGCTGCTAGAGTGCGCCCTAGCCCGAACCAAAGCGGCCGTCGCGGCGGCCTTTGAAAAAGCTCCCCGCACCCCCGAAGGCGTGCTGAAACGAAAAGCCGCTTTACCCTGACGGAACTCCTTGCGGACAGCAAAAACATTGCCGCAAATTTTGAAAGCTACATCGAAGGATTTTCAACCAATAGAGGCTTTCCCAAAACTTCAGTTTTGGGAAAGCAACCTTGAAATTCGCAGTTTTGCAAGGCTTTAGCCTGAAAAACTGCAAGAGCCTGTCCCAAAACCGTGCGCTAACGCGCACGGTTTTGGGACAGGTCCAATATTCAAGAGATTATCAACAACCTGGATTTCAACAAAGAAATCGAAAAGATGGACAAGAACAACCGCCTTTACGGAGTGGTAAAAAAAATTCAGCGAACTCGACCTTGACCCCAAAACGGTCAGCAGTCATGTCATGGGCTATATGTTTGAAGACCTGATCCGGCGGTTTTCGACCAATGCGGAGGCAGGCGATCATTACACGCCACGGGAAGTGATACGGCTCATGGTGAACATCATCCTTGCCGAAGGCTGCGACGATCTCTTGACCGAAGGCAAAGTCGCCACCGTGCAGGACTGCGGAACCGGCGGTATGCTCTCCACCACCTATGATTTTCTCCACCGCCTTAATCCCAACATTGACGTGAGCCTTTTCGGTCAGGAAATAAACCCCGAATCCTACGCCATCTGCCTCGCCGATATGCTCATCAAAGGGCAGGACGCCGGAAACATCCGCTTTCAGAATACCATGATACAAGACTGTTTTCCCGAACAGGGTTTGGGGATCGTCATCGCCCCCCCCCCCCCTTCGGCACACCCTGGGGCGGCAAGGACGCGCCGGAAGGGGGGGGGGGGCGGTGCGGGATGAGTACGCGCAAACTTCCCGTTTGCGTTCAACGCTCCGGCTGTTTACGATGTTTTGCCAGCCTGAATAAGGGCTTGGCGAAGCAAAGGCCAAGGCTGGCAAAATGTGACGGATCAACGGCGTGGGAATGTTCAGACCGACGGTCTGCGAGAATCGCAATAATCTAGCCGTTGCGGAGGACAACCCGCTTTGCGGGTCTGCACGTAAACCGTCCTGTTATGCGAAATGGGGGCTTTATCCCAAGAAGCTTTTTTGTGAAATTTCGAAAACAGCCAAAGTAAATAATATAATTTTGTCAATCTTGTTCTGATCTTCTAATCTGGGATAATCTTTTCTCCGATAAAAATTTGGTTCATAATAAGAAAACAGGCCATATTCATTACCATCAATTATTATTTTGAATCCGCTTCTTGTCTTAAACAAGACCCCATCGAAGAACATGTTTTCTATAATAATAGCGCCTAGAATATTATCATAAAAAGTAAACATGATATTATCCGCCTCAGATAAAGTATATTCTATTTTTTTGTTATTATCATAAACATAAATACTTTTTTTCCCGGTATAAAATTTCGCGGTACTTTTTTGTGTTGTCCGTATATAGCCATCCTCTATAAGAATATTTTCAATTTTATATAATGGAATATTATCTCTATATAAAATAAATTTATCCCCTCGAATCTCATAATAATTATTGCCATTGGTTTTTGTATTGTGTATTTTTCCTTCCCATTTAAGTGTGTATTCCCCCATAATTATGTCTTTTTCATTGATGACAACAGATTCTTTTTCCAGATATTCATCAGGATTTTCTATAGGAGTTCGTACTTCTTCAAATGTTAAACAGCCAACAAAGGTTAATGTTAGCATAACCAGAAACATCTGTTTCATATTATGAATAATAATATGTTTCTGTATGTTTGTCAAGCCCCAATGTCGCATAACAAATCATGGACGATGGAAGGGCGGGCTGTCCGCCACCGGCGATGAGCGGCTTCTCTTTGTGCAGCACGCCGCGGCCAAGAACATGAACCAAACCCGAACCTGACACTTTCCTTGCGGAAGCGCCTGATCGAAGGAGCCCGGCGCATCTTCGAGATAAAACGGGCGGACATAAGCGGGAAGGCGCGGGAACGGCGGAGAGCCGGGCGTGAAACCAAACTGCTTGAACGGGAAAACCTGATAGCGGAGGTGGCCCAAGAGAACCTGGGATTAAAAAAAAGGAAGACGGCCTGAGATAGGGGGCGGGAAGATGAGTCTTGAGAAACGGCAGATGATACAAGGCGCGGTGGGGGAGATGCGCCGGAGTACCGGGATAGGGGCAAGGGCGTTGGCAGGCTTTGGGGGAGTTCCGCGGAGTGCGCGGCAGGAATGGCAGGGGGAAGAAACGAAACATAACGGGAACGCGCCAAAGCGCCATCGGCTGACGCCCGGGGGGCAGGAAGCTGTCGCAGGTTACTGTCGGGAGCGGCTTGAACAGGGGTGTCGGCGGCTGACGTGCCAGATGACAGACGAAAACATCGTCGCGGTCTCCTGTTCGGCGGTCTATGCGGTCTTGAGGAAGGCGGGATTGAAGAAAAAGCTGGCGGCATGCGCCGAAGAATCCATGAAGTGGTTTGAGCGACCCCGGAGCGTCCATGAGCAGTGGCATAGGGATTTCTCGTATATCAAGAGAGGGGGAAGCTTTTATTATTTCGCGGCGGTTCTTGACGGGTGCAGCCGGATGATCCTCGGTTGGGGATTCTGCCTGACCATGGAAAGCCTGACGGTACAGGCGGTGGCGCGGGAGGCGAAGGGACGCTATCCCCGGGGAAATCCAAGATTGGCAACGGACAATGGGAGCCAGTTTGTATCGGGGGACTTCAAAGAGCTTGTGATGTTGCTGGAGATGCGGCGCGCCTTCATCAGACCCGGCCACCCGCAAAGCAACGGGAAACTGGAGAGATTTCAGCGGACGTTGAAAAGCGAGGAAGCGCGCGGGAGCGCCTATTTTGATTATGAAGATGCCCGCAAGCGCCTTGCCGGATGGATAGAGACTACAACGAGGTTCGGTTGCACAGCGCGCTTTATTATTTAACGCCGAAGGAGGTGTTTGAGGGAAAGACCGAAGAACGGCTTGCGGAACGGAGAGAAAAGCTTCATGCTGCATATATCAACCGGCGGGCCTTTTGGAAAAACCTTGAGGCTTGTTCCTCCTTATGAGCAGACCTAAAAAAGTCCAAGTTCAGCAAAAATAGTACAAAACAGAGATGTCTTGATGGGTCATTAGGGACTGTTCACACTAAGAAGATATGATATACTCAAACTATGAAATTAACCGAGGGACAGCGGAAAAAAATTATTAACCTTTTTCCTAAACAACGGGGGCGTGTGAAAATAAACAATCCCCGCCGCAAGCGGCGGGGTATTGAAGATTTCTCCTTGAAATCTTTGCGTATGCGGGGGAACAAATCCCCCGCACCCCCAGTTCTAACCGCCCCAAGGGGCGGGGTATTAAACCC